>JAYGDH010000220.1:0-12918 GCA_046583055.1 Pirellulaceae bacterium
TTCACATAGACACCACCGGCAAACGACTCGACCGTACCAGCACCCCCCACCTCTTCCCAACTATCCGGGGCCACCGTGGTCGTCATCAACTCGATCAGGGAATCAAAATCCGCCATCGCAGCGCCGCCAGGACTCCCCGCACCATGGCCTTGCGCAATCTCGGAAATAGCCACACCACGCAAACGATCACTGCGCATCGCATTGAGGGAACTAATCGATGCCGAGGAAGACCCCACGGCCGCCTGGGCAGCCGCCAACCTGGCCAACAAGCGGTCTCGTTCCACGCGATCCGCAGTCCCTTCAACCAACGCGTGCGCCGGGGCAAACTCTCCCGCTGCCAAAAGTTGCTGGAACCGGGCAACCTGCTGACCTGCTTGCTGGGCAGCCAGTTCCTTGGGCCCTGCCAGTAACGCAGACCCCAGATTCACTGCCAGCGCCACCAGCAGGCACTTCCAGACACTTTTTCTGCTCGATCGATCCAACATCCATCCTCCTTGGCGAAAGCTTGCCAGGCATTATCATGAATCGCCCACCAAACATTAAAACATGTTCACCCCACTCTTCTCGATAGCTTGTCACACCTGCCGCTAACTTGTCAAGTTTGCCACGCCTAGTCACGAAACAGCCTATCCCGCCAATTTGCTACCCGCGCACGCAAAAAAGCCCTTGTATAAATACAAGGGCTTTTCTGTGCGGTTTTGATGAAACGAATTACCAAGCGTTTCCCATTGCTCAGCAACGCGTTCAGCATATTGCTGATTTCTTAAGCAGCGCTGCAACCACATTTCTTCTTGGCACCACACTTCGGCTCGGCACCACACTTGGCCTTCGGCTTGGCATCACAACTGCGGCGTTGCAAATGACCGAGCTTTTCTCGGACCTTGCTACCACACTTGGGCTCGGCCTTGCACTTGGGTTCGGCTTTGCACTTGGGCTCGGCCTTCGGCTTGGCATCACAACTGCGACGATGCAGGTGACCCAGTTTCTGCTTGGCCTTGCAACCACACTTGGGTTCGGCTTTGCACTTGGGCTCGGCCTTGCTATCACACTTGGTCTTACCATCACAACCATGACCAACATTCAACAATCCAATCGCGTGCGCGTTGGACGTCGACGCCAGAATCAACAACACTAATCCGACCGCCATAATGACGGGAAACATTATTCGCGTTCTCATTGGGAGGCTCCTTCAATCTGGGAAACGCTTATTCATATAAACATACGCACAAAATTTATTGTTCAGTTATTCGTTCAGCCAAACTTGGCGGCTTCGAAAAAGGAATAATGCTGAAGCTCGCAACTTATCTAGCAGTCAAATCCAATGAACTCAGAGGATTCCATACTAAAATCCATCGATCTCATCATCGACGGACTACTTCCGGGGGCTTGACTGGACCTGGGCACGAATTCGCTTTAAGAACAGTCCCCGGCGTGGCTGTACAGCGTATGTCAGCTGTAACGATTGTACGCTTTCAAACAGTGTTCCCCGTTACTAGGGCGCACCCCGAGATCCCCGCAACCTGGCAGCCCTTGCCATTCCAGTTGTAGGGAATGTGAGTAATATACCTGGCCTGCAGTAAGACGAGCCAAGCATTCCCAACGACCCCGTTGTCGGATCACGGCACCACGACACGGCGACGAACGCGCCAGGCAGTTACCGTTTTTTTATCCGCCAGAAACAAAACAGCATCTGCTCCATGACGTCCGGCCGTGAAGCCACTTAGTTGCCTCCCCGTGGCAAACTGATCAGCAAACTCACCATCCGCACTGACAATGTGTAACGTGCCATCTGCCGCAGCCAACAGCCACTGGCCACTCCCGTTACCGAGCAAATCCGCAGATTGCACAAACGGCAGGTCGCTGGAAAAGGTTCCCGCTGGTAATTGGTATCGCCAGACCTGCTTCAATTCCAGGTCCAGGCCCACTGCCTCTCGATTACTCGTTGATGAGATGGCACAAAACTGAGCTCCGGCACCTGCATCAAAAGCAGCTGGAAACAGGTAATGCATCGTCACGTTCGGAACCTCGATCTCGCGGGCATCCTGACCTGCAGGATTCAGGCGATGGGCCTGGCCCGCTTCGGTCGTCAGTAACAGGTACCCCTCCCCCTGCTCGGCGTCACCGGCCGGGGTCAGCGAAAGCACGCGTGCCACCCCGCGGTAACTCCATTCTCGCAAACCGGCCAGGGAAACCCGCTGCAATCCGACCAGTCCACGGTAGCCCAGGTATAACTCCACTGCTCCGTCACCATCCAGGTCAGTTAACCTGAAATCCTCGATTCCCGGATGCGTCTGTCCTGCCCTGGGAAAGGTTAACTGCTTTTTCCACTGCTCGTCATAAACATAAACCTGGCTGCCACCCATTTGCCCGGCAGCAAACCAACGCTTTCCAGTCGAATCCACTGCCGTTCTGAGATACGTCACGGGAGCTTTTTCTGCCAGTTTCAAATCAAAACGACCGGCTATCTCACCCTTCATGTCCAGCCTGACTACGGAACCCGCATCCAGCACATCGAGATGCCAGCTGCCATCGGGGGCCATTACCAGCAACGGATTCATCGCCTCCCGGAAGCCTTGCCGGCTCCAGAGTTCTTCCAACTCAAACAACTCCGGCTCGCTGGCCGGCTTGATCCGGGTCGACGTGAGAGCTGCCCGATGCGACTGGCTCAACTCTTCCTGGTACACATCATGCTCATCTGCGAACTGGGCGAGTGTCTCCGAGGCCAGGTCCTTTCCCTCGATAAGTTGCTTGAGGACCGTGGGCAGTTGCTTGGCCAGGCCTTCATTGGGTCCTGCCTCGAACAACTGGAGGCGACCCTTTCCGTCCAAGATCACCAGGGTCGGCGCCACCGGAATCCTGAACACATCTCTCCCATATGCCTCCAGGTCACGCATCACGGGAAGCTCAAGCTTCCAGTCTTTTTCCAGGGCCTGGATTTCTTTATCCGGCACATCAGCCGGTTCCGTGCAGACCGCGTAAACGGCAACTCGCGGATCATCCTTGAACTGGCTCGCCACCTGGTCCAGTTGAACCACGGTACTGCGGTTCGCCTCGTGATTCACGAACCACATCAGGACCGTCACTTTTCCCGCCAGTTCCTCTCGTGAAATCGTACTATCATCAAGACCCTTGAACTGAAAAATCCCGACACGTTTTCCGTAGAGATCCGTCGGCAAGGGTTGAGGAGGTGTCACAAAACGCTCCACCTGCCTGGCATCGTCAGCAACACGCAAGGTAAATTCACCTGCACCCAGCTGGGGATTCAACTCCGCACTACGCAACTCGGCTACCAACTGGACATCCTTAACCTGGGGATCAGCCAACATGTCACCAGCAAACGAAACTACCGGGTAAGCCAGCCGCCGCAACAGGAAATTCTTTTGATCCACCCACAATTCATAACGCCCGTCAACTGTCGTTACCGCTACCCGGTGACAGGCGTGTCCCTCCACGTCGGCCGCCGGCAACGTCTCCCGGGTCACCTCTTTTGCGAGGAATCCTGCCAGCGGATTCTCCTGCATCAGCAACTCCAGTTGAACAGGCTGACCTCCACGCCCACCCACCAGCACATCCCTGACCATTGGATCTGCGTACAGATCGGCCAACGAGATTCCTTTGCCTGCTGGACGAACCAGTAACTGGTTATCCATATTCCCCGTACTCTCATCAGTAATCACAGCGCGCAGCCGATTCCCGTCAATGGCCAGTGACAACTGGTAAGCACGTACACCCAGGCGACCTGGTTTCGACCACGTCACGGCTGCCTGTGATACATCTCTCCGAGATTCGTTCGCATAACGGTAACTCAACGTGACCACACCCTGATCCTGGTAGCTTTCCGCTCCCTGGTAGGTCTTCACCATGGCCTGTAATATCTCCAGGGTTGATAGCGTAGCTCCAGGCGATTCGGTCTCTTTGCCAGATGAACCGGGGTTATCCGGAGTGCAGCCGGACAGGGCCAGCAGGAGGAGTGCAGGGAAGAAATTAGCTTGCTTCATACCGTCAACCTGTAAATCAATGAATTAACTGGGATAACCGGCAAACACGGCCTGGTACCTGGGGATAATCTACCCGGGGATTCCCATGACCGGAACATGGGCCAGATGGCCGGGCAACGCATGAATTCACCACCTCGCCCAGGATGAATTATTCAAAAGTCGGTTAATCCGTAAAGCTCGACTGTTGACCACGGCAAAAATCCCGGACTATGATTCAAGGGTAGGAGTTGTACAAAAATACCTCCAACCACGTCGACAGTACGAAAAAAACCTTCTCGAGGACAAGCTGACAAACGGATGAGCTGCCAAATTCCTTACGGAAACAATCAAACCCTCGATATCGAAATTCCTGCGGATTCGATCCTGGCTGACTTTTCATCGGTCCCCGGAGAACCGCTGGACGATCCCTCTGCAGCCGTTAGTGCCGCTCTGAGCAATCCCGTGGACTTGCCACCACTCACCCAGATGATCATTCCCGGGGATCGCATTGCAATCGCGCTGGATCACGAGATCCCACATCCCGAAGCAGTTCTGGCAGGTATCATCCACGCCTTGATCGAACCGGGTACCATCGAAGCAGAAGATATTACCGTGGTCTGTTCAGAACCGAGTCTTCTCTGTTCCACACTACTCAGCCAGCTTCCCGAGAACGTTCGGGAAGTAATCAAGACCGAGGTGCATGATCCAGCCAACTCACAGGACATGGCTTTCCTGGCAACTTTCGAAGATGGTCGCCCGCTGCACATCAACCGGACGCTTTTCGATGCTGACCTGGTCCTGCCTGTCAGCCTCCTGCGGATTCCCGGTTCATTGGATTACCTGGGGCCTCACGGTTGCCTGTTTCCAGCCTTCGCAGATGGGACCACCCGGGAGCGTTTCCAGGCTCCCAGTTCGACAACATCTCCCGTCCATCGTAAACGCCGATTGGAAGAAGTCGACGAGGCCGGCTGGCAACTGGGAGTCCAGCTCATGTTGCAACTGGTTCCCGGTGATCGCCAGACCATCCTGCATACCGTGGCAGCTACGGCCGCCGGAATTCGCGCCGAGGGAGAACGCCTGGCCAAGGCGGCCTGGTATCACGAAGTACCGGAAAAAGCGCAGCTGGTAGTCGCTACCATCGAGGGCAGCCGTCAACAGCAAAACTGGGTTAACTTTGCGCGAGCGTTACACGTTGCCAGCCAGGTCGTCGAAGACCAGGGGGTGATTGTCTTGTGCACGGATTTGCAATGTGGTCCTGGACCAGCCTTGCAACGACTCACCTCACAGGCGGATGCCAGGAATCTCGTGCGCGAACTCAACCGGGACCGTTCGGTCGATGCTGTCTCTGCTGCCCTGCTGGTCGAGGCTCGTCAACGCAACCACATCTACCTTCTCAGTGGCTTGGCCGCAGATGCCGTGGAAGACCTGGGGCTGGGCTACATCTCCAGTAACGAGGAAATCAGTCACTTAATCCAGCAGTTCGAGAGCTGTATCCTGTTGGCCAATGCACATCACGCCGTTCTCAACGCCGACGTCCCTGACTAACCCCCCCGCGATCCTTTTCCCCCCGTTTTTCGCATGACATCCCCGTCTCCGCAACAGATTGCCCAGGACTACCAGAGGTTCAACGAAAGCGCTGGCATCGTGGGACCTGGGCCCCGTACCCAGGTCCAGTTAACGGGCAAGGATCGCGCCGGATTCCTGCAGGGATTCTGCACCAACAACCTTGAATCACTCGAACCCGGGAATGGTTGCGAGGCATTCGTGACCAATCTGCAGGGGAAAATCCTCAGTCACGTAACAATATTTTGTGGCCCTGAATCGCTGGTCCTGGAAACCAGCGGGAACCAGGCAGAAAGGTTGATTGGTCACCTGGACCGTTACCTTATCCGAGACGATGTAACTCTGAAGGACCAAAGCCAGGCGTGGCATCAGTGGCTGGTCGGGGGGCAGCAGGCTGCCGCATTACTGGGCCCTACCTGCACGGATAACGTGCCATCAAGTTGCTTGGATCACTGCGATACCCTGGTGGAATCGATCCCGGTATCTATCCGAAATGTTCCCTGGTCGCGGAATCCGTGCTACAGCGTCAACTGCTTGCAGGAAGAGGCCAGCCGTATCGCAGAAATCCTGGCAGCCGCTGGAATCCACCGCTGCGCTGATGAAACAGCCGAAATATGTCGTATTGAAGCAGGATTCCCCTGTTACAACATGGACCTGACCGAGAACAACCTGCCGCAGGAAGCGGACCGCGATCGCCAGGCAATCAGCTTTACCAAGGGCTGTTACCTCGGACAGGAAACGGTGGCGCGGATCGACGCGCTGGGACATGTCAACCGTAAACTGCGTGGCCTTCGTTTTGCATCATCGGAAATTCCGGTCGTGGGAAGCGAAGTCATTGTTGACGGTAAGTCCGTGGCACAAATCACCTCCTCTTGCTATTCACCAGGCCACCAGGCTGCCCTGGCCCTGGCCATGGTCCAGCGCGGGCATGACGAGGAAGGAACCATCCTGGCCGGAGCGGCGGGATCCGCGACCGTTTGCACGCTGCCCTTCAAGGACCCCGGCAAGACCGTCGAAGCGGGTCAGTGAACGTTGGCTACCGCGGCAACCCGTATCGGGTTGGGCAGGTCCCTGAGCCACTGGCGGCATTGTGCCACCACGTCTTGATCTTCTGGAACCTGCCTGTTCACTCGGTACTGCTGCTGTTCCAGTGCTGACCGTAATCGATCAAGACACTGGCATAATTGTTCGAGAAATGACGTCATCTCCGCTGCCTTCCACTCGTGACGCAACAGGCTTGCATGGCCCGGTCCTCGTTGACGGCTGAGGGCAACCAGTTTTCCGGCCTCCGCTTTCACAAGTTTCCCCTGCCAATGGGCCCGCCTGAGTTCTCCTGTGCCGTTAAAATGGTAAACAGGATCCTCACCCACGTAAATGGAACCACTGGAACGCCGAAAGCCAATCACCAGCAATTGGGCAAACCCTTCGACTTGCAATTCCACGCGTTCCGTTAACGCCGTGGCCGTCCGGAACAGATCCTCCCTGGCTGGTTCCCGCTCGCTCATCTGGTTTCCACGTCTCCCTGCCGATACTGGCAGATCTTTCGGAACAGTTCGATTCGCACTAACGCTCGCCGGCATCAGCCTGGCAATCATGGAGCATAAACGATTGGGTGATCCGGAAAAAGTCCGAGCTGCGGTCAGTGACACGCCCGGCTTGCAAGTTCCTGCGGCCACACTATCTTGGGACACATTCCCGGGGTCCTGGCCACGCGAGATGTGATCCACCATCGATCCCCGGGAACAACCGGCCCATGTACCTAACCCGGAGTTTTCAACTCTCATGACATTTGAAGAAACCCATCTACTCAGCACGTCACGTTTTGATGTAGTCGAACGAATGACGACGGGTAACCAGGGGGTAATTCGTCGCCAGGTGATCCACCACCCCGGGGCGGTTACCATTATCCCCATGGTCGACGAAAATCATGTCTGCCTGATCCGAAACTACCGACTCTCGGTCGATCAAACTCTCATCGAGTTACCCGCCGGCACCCTGGAACCCGACGAAGAACCTGGCCAGACGGCCCGGCGAGAGTTGACGGAAGAAACCGGATATCAAGCGAAAAACATGCAACACCTGCACGGGTTTTTTTTGTCGCCAGGCATCCTCGACGAATGGATGCACCTCTACGTGGCCACGGACCTGGTCCCAGGTCCTCCCGCCCGGGAACCTGGAGAAACGATTGAAAACCTTGTCGTTCCCTGGGAACAGGCCATCCAGTGGGTACACGAACAAGAAATTCATGATGCCAAGACCATGACAGGCCTGCTGTACTACGATTCCCTGCGATCCACCCATAGAAAGGACACTCCTGATGCACGATCCACGCCTCCTGAAGCTGGCTGATGTCATTGTTCAGCACTGCACCTCCGTACAACCTGGTGACCTGGTCAGGATCAGCGGTTCGCCGTTAACCGAACCGTTACTAAGTATCCTGTACAAGAAAGTACTGGAAGCGGGGGGGCATCCGATGGTCAGCATGGCTCCGGAAAACTGTGCAGAGTTGTTGCTGGCACATGGCACGGACGAGCAGATTCGCTTTGAGAATCCTGTGGCCCAGTTCGAAACGGAGACGATCGATGTCGCCATCAGTCTCTGGGGGCAGGAAAACAGTAAGTCCCTGACGGCGATTGCCCCGGAAAAACAAAGTCTCCGGGGCCAGGCTCGCAAGAAACTACTGGGAACCTTCCTGGAACGTGCCGGCAGGAAAGAACTGCGCTGGTGTGGCAGCCAGTTTCCCTGCCACTCCTCGGCCCAGGATGCGGAGATGTCATTGGCGGACTACCAGGACTTCGTCTTCCGTGGTGGCCTGTTGCACCTGGAAGACCCGGCGGCGGCCTGGCAGGAAATCAGCGTTCAGCAACAGCGGCTGGTCGATTACCTGACCGGGAAAAAGGAAGTTCACTTCGTCACGCCCCAGGGAACAGACCTCCGGGTGGACGTCACGGACCGAACCTGGATCAACTGTGATGGCCGTGAGAACTTTCCGGACGGGGAAGTCTTTACGGGCCCCGTGGAAACCGGCACCGAGGGGACCGTCTGCTACAGTTTCCCGGCCGTCCATGGGGGACGTGAAGTGGAAGACATTCGATTGGTTTTCGAAGCCGGCAAGGTTGTCCAAGCCAGTGCTTCCAAGGGAGAACCCTTCCTGCATTCCATGCTGGATCAGGATCCTGGCGCCAGGATCCTCGGAGAGATTGCCATCGGTACGAATTACGCGATCACCCAGTACACGAAGAACACGCTGTTCGACGAAAAGATTGGTGGCACCTTTCACGCCGCGCTGGGCGCAGCCTATCCCGAATCCGGGGGCATCAACGAATCGGCACTGCACTGGGACATGGTCTGTGACTTACGTGACGGCGGCCAAATCTTCGTGGATGGAGAACTGATCAGCGAAAACGGCCGTTTCCTGGCTACGGACTGGCCTCACCCATCCTGAGCCTGCCTTGTCCGGCGAAGATCCTCTTCACTGGCTCCCGCTTCGCTAGATCGTTTCCTACTGGTGACGGGGGTTGCGATATAGCACCTGGGCCAACCATTCCGGGGAACCCGCCTCGTTGCCAGGCCGATCTCGATGCCAGTCACGGTGGGTAGGCACATGGGATTCATCATACGGCCAGGGATCGAACGGTTGGAAACCGATCGCCGTGGCCAGCTTGTCAGAATTCATGGTCACATCCCCCGCCCTTGGTGGTAAGGGCCCGGCCTCCTTCCGGTAACATCCCTGCAGGTGCTCCGGGGCGTAACCCCCGATGCGATTCACGACCTGGGCAATCTCATAGAGACTCAGGCATCGCGGCCCACCGGCATGGTACAGGCCTCGCAAATCATCAACCAGCACCCGTTGAAAGAGGCGATTCAGACAATCGGTATAGGTCGGGGTACGGATTTCATCGTAGTACAGCGTCGCGGGTTTTGATTTCATGAACCGTGATTGAATCCAATCGATCGCGCCAGCATGCCCGTTATGGCTAATTCCCATTGGCAGGGAAATACGCAGGATGCAAGCAGCCGGGTTCTCCTGCACCACCAACTGTTCCGCCTCGACCATGGTTCGCCCGTAGACCGTAACTGGATCAGTCGCATCCTGCTCGACATGACCACCCTGGCCTTTCCCGGAAAATACCAGGTCGATTGAAAGGTGAACCATGCGGGCCTGGTACTGGCGGACCAGTTTCAACAGGTTCCGGGCCCCCACAACGTTGACCCGCTGGGCCATCGCCGGATCCAATTCACAGGATTTAAGCTTGCACGTTCCCTCGCAATTAAGAACGGACTGAAACTGGTACCGTTCAAACAGGGCGGCAAAGCCCTCCTGATCCTCGACATCGCAACCGTGAATACCCGCTCCACTCAGCGGCCAGTTATCGGCTCGCCTTGTCCCGAAGACCTGGCCCGGGTAACGTTCCCGAAAATAGTGAAAGGCATTGAACCCTGCCACTCCTGCCACGCCGGTTACCAGCAAGGGGAGCGGGGGATCAGCAACTGGCACGGGTTGATCAATCATCGTCATCTGAAGGGCAGTTCACGTGGGCCTCTCACGCCCGAATCCATATTTCCTGTTGGCCTGCGTGACAAAACGATCCCCTGGCTAGGCGAGTCAGGCAACGTACGCCGCCTTCAGTTTATCGCTTTTCTGCTGAGCGCCCGAGGACCCATCACTGGTTTTTCCTCGCGTCGAACTGACCGGAGACAATTCTATTAAATCCGCCAGTCCCGCCTCAACCAGTTCACGTCCGGTGATGTATCGACTCTCGTGAATCCACTGCTCTACTTGCTGACTTGCCGTACCGAAGAAGCGAATCAGCAGGGAATCCATTTCCTTTTCCAGTTGAGCAAAGTGCCTGGCCCACTCGGATGCCTCTCCCCGTCCCACCTGTTCCTCGCTCTGCCACTTCATACGATGAAACAACATCACGCTAAGGGGGGTTACCTTTCGATAACAACAGGCTGCCAAAGGCCAGATGGCAGCCGATGAACATTCCCCGGTTACAATCCCCGTGGCACGAATCTCACGAGTTGCAATCAACGTCATTAACGACAGGGCGCTGTAAACGCTACCACCAGGCGAATCGAAGAAAATCGTGCATTCGCCGCCGATCGGCACACTAAGAATTTTTTCGGAAAGGTCTGACTCGCTGTCTGACAGGTCACCGATAATGGCGAATTCCAGCGGATCTTCCGCAACTTCCGTTTCTTCCAGCATCGCCCCTGATTCCAACATTGCACGATACCACCAATAAAATCTTGTACCACAAGCAACCCGTCCACGGGTTGGCAAACGAAATTGTAAGCATCTTTGCCGACCGATTCAACTAACTGCGCAAACAATGACGGCCCCACGGGCCCCTTTCCCTTTCCTGCCCCCAAGCAAACTTCCCATCAATCACAGTCACGCTATAATAACTGGCTCTGACAGTTCCAGGTACGGCACCCATTTCGCCGTACCATTCATGGTCCGACAACCGCAGGCGAAAGACATGGGCATCAAATTCCGTTGTCCAAACGGCCACAAATTGAACGTCAAAAGCCACCAGGCTGGCCAGAAGGGATTCTGCCCCAAGTGTGAAACCCAGGTGGATATTCCTCTCAAGTCCCAACGCAAGGGGAAAGCAGAACGAGCCGCGGAACGAGCCGCTGCCAAGGCCGGTACGTCAAACCATCCGACCGCCCCCGTCGCCACGGCCCAGCCAGGACCGGGCATGCCGGTTGCCACGCGTATCGTCCCTGCCGCTGAAACACCAACAGCCGCGTTACCCACGGCCCCTTCCCCGGCGGCTAACGATCCGATCGCCACCAACCCGGAACTGGTCTGGTACGTACGTCCTCCCGATGGCAACCAGTTTGGTCCGGCCAAGGGTGAACTGCTGCTGTCCTGGATCAAGGAGGGACGTGTCGGACCTGACTCCATGGTTTGGCAGGAAGGCTGGCCCGACTGGAAACCCGCAGCCGACACATTCTCCCAGTTGGCTGCTCCTCCGGACCCCCTGAACAACCTCTTGGCCGGGACTCCTGATCCCCTGTCCGAGTTCAATTTCACCAACCCGGCCAGCAACCACGTTTCCGCAGAATCTAACGGGACGGCCAGACGCCTGAACAGCCGCCGCCAATCGACCAGCTCAACTCCGATCATTGTCAGTTTCCTGGCCGTGGTGGCCGTGGTCCTGATAGCCATATTGATCTGGGTACTTAATCCCAAATAATTTCACGAAGCCCCCGTAGCTACCTACTCGATTGGAGATCTGTCATGTACACGAAACAAAAATCCTGGGAAACCGTTCTCTACATCTGCCTGGTTCTTTTACTCAGCCCAGCCAGCCAGGCGGAAGAAGTAAAAACCAAGAAAGTAAAACTCCAGGATCTCCAGTTGGAAGTGCCGGCAACCTGGAAGCAGCAACAACCAACCAGTCGCTTACGAGCTGGGCAATTTCAACTACCCGCCACCGGCAAGGACAAAGAAAACGCAGAACTGGTGGTCTACTTCTTTGGTGGAGCCGGCGGCGGTGTCGATGCCAACCTGAAACGCTGGATTGGTCAGTTTATTCCCAAGGGTCGAAAGGTAGTCATCGCCATGGGCAAGTCGCCGCAGGGCCCCTATTACGTGGCTGAAGTCACCGGTACTTACAACAAGCCCATCGGACCACCCATTCGCCAGCAAACCAAGCCGACTCCTGGTTCCCGGATGGTGGCCGTCATCCTGATGATCCAGGGCAAAGGAAATTACTTCCTGAAATTAACCGGACCGGATAAAACAGTAGCGGACGGTACGGTTGCCCTGCGCAAGGCATTCGGAGCCGATCCGGCCAAGGAAAAACCGTACCAGTTGGGCAACTAGTGGAATTCCCGCCACCAGACCGTCCTCGGGGCAGGTTAGCATCATGAAAATTCAACAATTCCTAGAACACCACCAGATCCGTCGCAATCCCTTCGCCGAAGAGGATGCCCAAACGGATCCAGTCTTCCAGGAACACTGCATTGCCAGCACCTACCATCCCAGTTGGGAAAAGATCTACGGGGACCCCAGTAGCCCGGCCACTTCGATCGTTTTCGGCGAAAAAGGTTCTGGAAAAACGGCCGTCCGGCTGCAGATCTCACGCCACCTGACCGAGCACAATCAGCATCTGAATCAGCAGCGCAGTTACGTCATTCATTACGACGATTTCAATCCTTTCCTCGATCGGTTCCAGGATCGGTTTAACGGCCGCAAACGACGCGCGGATCGCGTACTGCAAGAATGGAAACTGTGGGATCACATGGATGCGATCCTATCACTGGGGATCACAGGACTGGTGGATGAAATCCTGGAAACGCGCCGCGCCCGGAATCCTTCACCAGGAAAGATTCACCAGGAGGCGCTGACCCGTCTTGATCG
>JAYGDH010000236.1:0-3223 GCA_046583055.1 Pirellulaceae bacterium
TTTTGCACCTCGCTGTTTCGTTTGTAGTAGACCTCTTGGGCTGCCCGTCCGCCACGGGCCACTTTCAGCAGGGCTGCGCCGCCGTCGCCGTACCCGCTGGAACAAAAGACATAGTCGCCAGTAACCACGGGAGTCGGCACGTTGGCCGTACCATTGGCGATACGATTGTATCCCCAGAGGAGTCTGCCCTTGTCGGACACACTAATCACCCCTCGGCCCACCAGTTGGACATATTGTTTCACGCCACCAGCCTGGCTGATGACAATCGACGAATACCCGGCTCCGTCTTTACCCCGGTTGCCGCTGCTTGGCAGTGCCGCGGTCCAGATGGTCTTTCCGGTCCGCTTGTCGAGGCAGGCCATCATGGCCTGCTTGCCACCTGGCGTGCAGAGCAGATGATCACCGTCGATGAGTGGTGATTCACTATATCCCCATCCTGACATCATGTGGCCACCAAAATCACGGGGAAAACTTCGTCGCCAGACTTCCTTGCCAGAGTCGGCGTCCACACATAATAACTCCCCGTCCAGCGACAGGCCGTAGACGTGTCCATCATTGACCGTGGGGGTACAGTTGGGGCCTCGCTGTTTACTGCCCGGGCCGACAACGGTTTCCCAAATCGTGTTGCCCTTGGAGGCGTCGATACAGAGGATGGAGTCTCGCCCATCTTTTCGACCCATCGTGTAGAGTTTTCCAGCCACCACTGAGACACTGGCGTATCCGCCTCCCAGGCTGCTGGTTTCCCAGAGGACCGGTGGGCCGTCTGCAGGCCACTCGGTAAGTAAACCTGTTTCCTGGCTGATGCCATTACGTGCCGCCCCACGCCAGGTTGGCCAGTCACCCACGGTCGTTTCCCTGGTGGTTGTGTTGGTAGCCACTTTGGTTAAGCGAGCGGTTGTCGCGTTGCGCTGCTGTCGGGCCAGGTATTGGAGATCCTGACGGCTCAGTTTCTCAAGGGGAACCTTGATGGTCTTGGCATCCTCTTTGCGTTCCAGTTCTACTTCCTTTTCATTGATCCGGATCAGGCGTGCTGATATTTCGTATGTGCCACTGCGGTCTCGCCACGTTCGATAGGGATTCTGGTTCTGTCCTGTTCCTTGTCGGGGTGAAAAAACGAGTGCCGTGGTAAGCAGGACAAGGAAAGTGAGTAATCGATTCATAGTGTTTTCCTGGCTAGGTGGCGCACAATAGTTGAGAGTGTTAAGCTGCCTGCATGTTCTTGATTGCGTGCAGCATGACGGAATTGTTGCATGCTGGCAACTTGAGTCATGGGTCTTGGGCGGAAAGTTGTTTGCAATTACCCGGGGTGGAGAAGATTATTGCGGTGCCTGTCTATAACTTCCCTTGCCCTGGCCGCTTAGCCCCCCGGTGATGGACACTTGGGCGACGGGTGCCCTACTTACGAGCGTTTCTTGAAGATGGAAATGCCGAAGTGAGCCAGCAAGTAACTGACCGCGAAGAAGACCAGCAGGCCGATGATCACCAGCGGAATGGCTAATGCCCGGGCGGCTCCCTTTTCCCATTTGTCAGGCAGTAAGGCCTGGAACCAGTTGATCAGCGGGAATGCCAGCGCGATCATCAAGGGGATGATCGCCAGCAACAGCAGGCAGCCGATCCAGTTCAGGTCGCCGATGTTAATCGGATTGGCGTCAGTGGGAAGGGCGTCATGCTCAGCACCTGTTTCAGGCTCGTTGGTCATGACTGGCTCTGCTTAAGTTGGTCGCTGTAACGGTGGACTTTAAACGGCCAGTTTGACGGATGGTTCCCCAATCACCTGTCTTGCCAGCCGGTTCCGCATATCGCTAAAATAACTTAAATAACTTAACCGATCCACGGGAGTTGCCGTTTGCTTTAACCGCCACTCTGGTTTGGGGTATACTCGGTAGCTTGAAAGGAAGGTTATTATGTTGAAGACGTTGGCAACGTTACTTGGCTGCCTGCTGCTGGTAGGTGTGGTTGTGAGTCCTGCCGCGGCGGACGAAGCAGCACTGGATCTGTTCAGACAGCGCATCACCCCGATTCTTAACTCGCCCAATCCGTCCAGTTGCACGGAGTGTCACCTGAGCGGCGTTGATCTGAAAAACTACATTGGCAAGACACAGCAGCAGACGTTTGCTTCCTTGCGCAGTGCTGGCTTGATCAACGTTGAGAAGCCGGACCAGTCCAAGTTGTTACAGTTTATTCAGCGGGCTCCTGCTAAGCCGACACCCGTGAGCAGGAAGGCCCGTCAGCAGGAGTTCGAGGCCTTCCGGGCCTGGATTCGAGCCGCGGTTAAAGATCCGCAACTGGCAGCTGCCAAGGCGAGTGACGATCAACTGGGGCCAACCGTTTCGGTGGAAGTGATCCGGCATACACGGCAGGGTCGAGTGATCCAGTCCTTTGTCGAGAACATCTGGTTGGAAATGGGACGTTGTGTCAGCTGTCATTCCCCGGAACTCAATCGCAACAAGATTGGTCGCAACGGAAAGACCAAGGAGGATATTGATGCCATCTCCTGGGTGGTTCCGCGCAACCCGGCTGCAACCTTGCAGAAGCTGGTCGATACCGGCAACATTGATACCGATGCGCCGGACGAAAGCCTGGTCCTGACCAAGCCGGCTGGACTTGAGGAGCATGGTGGTGGACCTAAGTTTGCCGTCGGCAGTCGGACCGACAAGAACTTTCGTCGTTTCTTGAATGATTATGCGGGGATCGTCAACGGAAAGTACGAGCAGGCGGAGCAGTTACCGAAACCGTCAGCGGAAGTTTCCGTGCTGACTGGCCAGCACTTGCGGATTGTCGACTTGCCGGAGAAGCTGGGCAGGAAGCTGCTGCGAGCTGACATTTTTCGTAAAACGGCCGACGGCTGGTCAAAAGACCGTTGGGCAACCGCTGAAAACCCCATCGTGGGCCGGCGGAAAATGTGGCAGAGCATGGTTGTCTCGGTCGCCCCTCGCGAGTCAGCTCGAGCCAAGACACTAGAACCAAACCAGCCGCTGCCAGCGGGTCAGTACCTGGTGCGAATCTACGTTGACCGACAGGATAAGTTGAAGAAGAATCGTGACGCGGAATTAGGAGCTACTGATTTGTATGGTACGGTGCAAATTCGTGGAGAGTGGAGAGTGGGATATCAACCACCCAAGATCGTCCATGCTCCTGTCAAGGATTAGGGAGTGATCCGGTTGAGTTAGTATCTTTTGTCAGAAAGTGTGAACCATGACCGAACATGTTTGCCAGTTGATCA
>JAYGDH010000261.1:0-2690 GCA_046583055.1 Pirellulaceae bacterium
GGGATAATCCTGGAGTGGCTGTTGGCGTTAAAATTCGCGCGGGCCGACACCTGATCGGAGAAGGGCAACAGGGGTGGGATAATTTCATGGAAGCCGTTGGTGCCGCACGTGAATCAGGAACGTGGCTGATGGTTCATATCGGGGAAAGCCCGATGCCGATCCCGGAGATGCTGGAGCACATGCAGGCCGGGGATTGTATTACCCACTGTTTCAAGGGGGGGAGTGAACGAATTCTGGATCCGGCCGGCAAGCTGTTCCCCGCGGTGCGTGAAGCGGCTGATCGAGGCGTTATCTTTGACGTGGGGCACGGAGCAGGTAGCTTTGAATGGGATGTTGTCGAGGCAGCTATCGAGCAGGATTTTGAACCAACCACGATTAGTACGGATCTGCATGTCAAGAACCTCCATGGACCGGTGTATGATATGCCAACCACGATGTCCAAGTTCCTGCACCTTGGGGTGCCGCTGGAACGTGTCATGGAGATGTCGACCACGCGTCCGGCCCACGTGCTGGGACTTGAGGATCAAATTGGTACCTTGAAAGTGGGTACCGTCGCCGACGTTGCCGTGCTGCAGTTGCACGAGGGAGATTTCGTGTTTTCTGACAGTTATGGCCGGACGCGAATCGGTCATCAACTCCTGAATGCCGTTGGTACGGTGCGTCGAGGAGAAATGGTGCCAGGCGGCGGCGGCCTCCGAATGCGACACCTGGCCCCATGATAAGAGCCTTATGACAATGGAAACCTGGTACGTGGCGGCAGTTATTTTCCTGGGCACCCTGGTCCGTTCAACGTTTGGATTCGGAGATGCCCTGGTGGCCATGCCCCTGTTGACCTTCGTGGTCTCAGCGCAGGTAGCCACGCCGGTGGTCGCCATCGTCTCGGCCCTGGTGGCCATCTGGGTCACCATCCAGGATTGGCGAAAGATCAAATTGGCCAGTGCCTGGCGCCTGGCTGCCTCCTCCTGCGTGGCTATCCCGCTGGGGGTTTACCTGCTGGTGTCGATGCCGGAAGTGGTCGTCAAGGGCGTCCTGGCTGCAGTGATCATCGGCTTTGCCGGCTATCGACTGTGGAGTCCGCGACTGCTGCGGTTGACCAATGATCGCTGGTCCTTTGGCTTCGGCTTTACAGCAGGGTTGCTCGGAGGTGCGTACAATGCCCAGGGACCGCCGATTGTCATCTATGGCGTCATGAAGGGCTGGTCGGCCACTTCCTTTCGAGCCACGATGCAGGGATTTTTCGTGCCCACCACGATGGTATTACTGGTTTGTCATTGGCAGGCCGGACTGTGGACCCGGGAAGTTGGCCTGGATGTGTTGGCTGCCCTGCCACTGGTGGTGCTGGCCATCCCGATCGGTAAATATTTTCATCGACGATTGGAGCAAGGTCGGTTCGAACGTTATGTGGATCTGCTGCTGCTGGTGATCGGAATCGCCTTGTTGGTGAACGTCGGGAGTGTGGTTATTGGTCCCTGAAGTGGCCAGGGAAAACGGGTGAAAAGATTTAACTTTCTGCCTGTCGGTAGTGTTGTCAGCGCCCGTGGCCCGGTAGAATTTTGTCGAGGCGTCGCGGCCACGTGGTGTGGCGGGCGGTACGCAGTTCTTGGTCCAGATATCCGGAGGCCGTGGGTAATGAAGAAACAATTGCTGGCGACATTTTTATTGGCAGTAGGCGTGACTGGGTATTCACCGGATCCCGTGGAATCTAAATCAGATCCCGAATCGAGTACGGCTAACAGGATCGAAAAGGAAATTCAGGTGCCAACAAAAATCCGTGTCTACGTGGGAACTTATACCAACGGTGATAGCCAGGGGATCTACCAGTTCGATCTTGATCTGACAACGGGCAAGGCCACTGCGCCCACGCTCGCTGCGGAAGCCAAGAACCCTTCTTTTCTGGCGATTCATCCTGGTGGCAAGTACCTGTATTCCGTCAGCGAGGTCGCTGATTTTGAGGGTAAGAAAACGGGAGGTGTCAGTGCCTATTCAATCGCCGCTGAATCCGGTGCGCTCACGCTTCTGAACTCGACAGCCTCCGGTGGCAGAGGCCCCTGTCACCTGGTAACGGACCAGGCGGGCAAGCATGTCCTCGTGGCCAACTACGGAGAAGGGAGTATCGCCTGTCTCCCGATTAAAGAAGATGGATCACTGGCGGATGCTTCTGCCGTGGTGCAGCATGAAGGGTCCAGCGTTAACAAGCAACGACAGGCAGGACCCCATGCCCATTCGATTAATCTCGACGCCGCCAACGGGTTTGCCTTTGCGGCTGACCTGGGCCTGGATAAGGTCCTGGTTTATGGATTCGATGGCGAGAAAGGTACCCTGGATGCCGCGGCGGCGGCGGATGCGGAACTGGCACCAGGATCAGGCCCGCGACACTTTGCCTTCCATCCCGGTGGTAAGTACGCTTACGTTATTAATGAAATGCTCTGTACCGTAACCGGCTTCTCGTATGATGCGGCCAGTGGCAAACTGGCAGAGATCCAGACTCTTTCCACCTTGCCAGGTGATGTTGAGGAAGGATTTTCCACAGCAGAGATTGTTGCCCACCCATCAGGGAAGTTTCTTTATGGATCCAATCGGGGACACGATTCAATCGTGATGTACACGATCGATGAGGCGACCGGTAAGTTGACGTACGTCGGCAATGAATCCACGCAGGGTAAGACGCCGCGGAATTTTGCCGTTGATCC
>JAYGDH010000393.1:0-3700 GCA_046583055.1 Pirellulaceae bacterium
AGAAACTGTTCAATCGCTAACTCGTATTTGGCGTCGCCAAAGTCGAGTTCGCCGACCATGAAACGCGCCTTGGCGGCTGTGATTGTCTCGGTTTCGCGAGTGATTTGTTCGTAAAGCAAGCGGGCCTGGGGAAATTGCTTGAGTTGCTGGTGTGCCCAGGCCTGGCCATAACGGGCCTCCTGGAGTTGTTCAAACTCTGGGAAAGTTGAGATTAACGCGGAAAAATGAACTCGACTCGGTTCCCATTGCTTTAGGTTGGCAGCGCAGGTTCCGGCTCGATAAAGGGCCTGGGCGTGATAGCGTTCCGTTTTCCGGGACGCGACTATCGCGTAGAGGGGAAGGGCCTTTGGGAAATCGTCCTGCTTGAAATAGCATTCGGCGGCCAGGAAACGGGCAGGATCGATGAGATCCCCGTCAGGAAACATGCTGATCTGAGTCGTCAGTAACTGCGTGGCACCCGGGTAATTGTCGAGTTGAAATCTGACGTCGGAAAGCCGATAGAGTAGTTTCTCGTGAAGTGCAGGTTCGGGTTTGCTGGCGATGGCTGCGGTAAAGGCCTGGTCGGCAGATTGAAACGAGGGCTTCTGCTTGGCCGGCTCGGTTGCCTTGGCGGCGAGTGAGGCGTGGAATTGACCCACGTGAAACCAACTTTCTGCGACAAGTAAACTTGTTTTGTGAGTTTCCGCGAGTAACCGAAAGGTGGTGCTGGCGTCCATGGGCAGCATCTTTTCGAGTTGTGCATGGCCAAGTTCATAAAGAACCTTATCGGCAAACTTGTACTTGGGTTGCCCGGTATGCAACTCCTTTAAAACGGCGATGGCGGGGTCCGTTTGCTTGGCTCCCACGTGGCACAGTGCCAGGGCATACTTGGAGTCCCAGAGGGTTTCGCCGACAGGCTTGGTTGAAATGAAGGACTGGAAATCAGCGATGGCGGCCGGGAACTGCTTGAGCCGCTGGTAGGTGAGTCCACGCAGATAGCGTGCCTGGCCCAGCAAGGGTGCCGCTGGATTGGCGGAAACGAGGATATTCAATTGCTGCAATGAGTTGGCGTAGTCTTCCTTGGCATAGTAGGCAGCGCCGAGCCCGTAGAGAGCAAGAGGTCCAAATTCACCGGTCCGGTACTTGGCCACGGTCTCCTTGAAATGCGTGATCGCCACATCGTACTTGGCTTCTTCCTGGGCGATTTCACCAAGTTCAAAAAGAGCCTGGGCGCGGTAGCTGCTCTCGGCGTACTTGCTGCTGAGCTCTTGAAAGCGACCCATAGCGGCCGGCAGGTTCTTGAGCTTGCGGTAGCTGCCGCCGGAGGCCAACAGTACCTCGTCACGACGTGGCCACTGCGGGTCAGCGACGAGGGCGAGGTTGTAAGCGTTGATGGCATCTTGCTCTCGTTTCAACCCACTTGAATTCCGGCCTACCAGGAAATGGGCATCGGCTTTCTGAGACGGATCTTTGAGCGTGGGCAATAGCGGGGTGAGCAGGGCGAGGGATCCGGTGTACTTGTTGGCCTGGTACAGACACCAACTGATGCGGAGGTTGGCGGATCCGACACGGGGGTGCTTGGGGTATTCCGTAACCAGGCGGCGATAGAATGATTCGGCCTTGGTACGGTAAGCGTCCTGGTTGGCCTCTGCCTGGTCGAGCAGGAAGCCTTCTCCGGCAATAAAAAGTACCGCTGGTGTGAGCTCATGCTTGGCGTATGCGGCCGTGGCGAGGAATGCTTCGGCTCGGGTACGTGCCAGCGGGTAGTCCTTTTCGGACAGCGGAGCGAACGCGGACATGTAGTGAGCTTGTGGCGTTAGCTGGTGCTGGGCGTGTTGTTTTACAAAGGCATCGTAGAGTGCGGGAGTTTCCTTGCGGCGTTCGGGGATTTCGTAAATGGCGTCGATGCGAGTCAATTGGAGGTAGGGCAGGTAAAGACTGTCACCCGATGTCTTGGCTATTGCGTCGATGAGGGTAAATGCCTCGGTAGGTTTCTTTTGCTTGATCAGGCCGCGCCCCAGCCAGTAAGCCGCCTCGGGTGACTCTGTAACCTTGAGCTTGGCCAGGGGTTCAAGAACGCGTCGTGCATCGTCCAGCTTTTCCAGTTGATAATAGGAGCGACCGAGAGCGAGCGTGGCTGCAGCGGCGTAAGTGCTCTTGGGGAAGTCAGTAATAAACTTGGTCAGTAGCGGAATGGCTTGATCGTAGTTACCGAGTTCGATGCGGCACTGCCCCTGGCGAAGGTAGGCCAGGTCGACCAGCGGGAAATCCTTGAGAGTGATAACGACGGCAAGCTGCTTATCAGCCTCGGCGAATTTCTTCTGGGAAAACTGGGACAGGCCGAGCCGCAGGTTTACTTCTGCAAAGAGTCGATGGACAGCCAGTTCCTTTTTCGCCAGGAAACCCAGGAACGTCGCCTCGGCCGCGGCGTGTAGTTCCAGTTCCTGTTGGGTAGTACCGAGAGCGTAGATCGCGTCCGGGAGCAGGGGGCTGGCAGGATAATTTGAGACGAGGCGTTGGTAGGCCAGCACGGCTTCCTTGTTTTGCTTGGATACATAATGTGACTCTGCCTGGAAGTAAAGAGCACGAGCCGCATACGCACTCTTAGGATATTTGGCGATCATCGCCTTGAAGGCCGCAATGGCTTTCTGGTAATCAGCTGGGGTCTTGGAGACGACGGCCAGCTGGTAGGCACACATGCCAAGGTTGTAATGCGCACCGTCCAGGTTGGGAAACTTGGGGTACTTGCTGATCAGACTCTGGAAAGTAGCGGTGCTTTGCGGATATTTTTTGGTGTGTAATTGGCAGATACCCAGGTAGTAAGTGGCGCGATCTAGACGTGTGTCCTTGGGATGTTTCTTGAGGAAATCGGTCCAGCGTTCGGCGGCGCGAGGATAAAGGCCTGCGTTTTGGAGAGCCGCGGCCACGTTGTAATCACGAATTGCCGCCGATTGATTATCCTGGGACGTACCGATGAGGGGTGTTACCAGCAGCAGGAGCAAGGCGATCACTGCAGGCGTTTGTTGAGTGACCGGCGGGAGCAGCTGAGTACGCATGGTAGTACCTTTGGCGGGACGCGGATCATGGTGACGGCGAAAGAAGTCGCCGGCAAAAGAGAGGGCGGCGGCGACCGCGTGTCCCTGCTGCGGCAAAATCAAATCGCTTGGAGAGCCCATAGTCTAGACGAGCCACTGGGGTATCGCAAATTGTTTCCAACAAGACCAGGAAAAGTTCTCCGCGATCCTGGCCGGCGTGGTCGTAGGTTGGATGGAGGAGGCAAGGACGGCAAGAGCCGTTGCCCGCATGTCGATGGGGCTCATTCCCTTTGGGAAGCGTGCTTGGTCAGCTGGGAATTGCTTGAGTTCAAAGCCCCCCTGCGGTAGAGTGGCGCCTCGTCTAAAACCGTTATGAGGAGTGAATGAGATGGCAGAGGAACCAGTTGTTTCGACCGAAGTCGGTACCAAGCTATTGTTTGAAAACGAGCGGGTACGTATTTGGGACCTGAGGTTGGAGCCAGGAGAGGGGAGTGGCTTGCACCGTCATCAGCACGACTACCTTTACGTGGTTATCGGTGATGGGCAACTGCAGGGTGTCCAGGCGGATGGAACCGCAGGGGAGCCACGCGCGATGCGTGATGGGGAAGTCGTGTATCACGCACTGGACGGTAATGCCGTTCACGAGGCGGTAAATGCCGGGGAGAAACCGTGGCGCAATATTGTCG
>JAYGDH010000417.1:0-2003 GCA_046583055.1 Pirellulaceae bacterium
ATGAATCCCATGTCCAGCATCAGGTCTGCCTCGTCGAGAATAAGGATTTCCACCGAGTTGAGATTCACAAACCCCTGTGCAATCAGGTCCAGCAAGCGACCGGGAGTGGCCACCAGGATATCGATGCCATTCTTCAACGCCTTGACTTGCGGCACCTGGGAAACTCCTCCATAAATCACAGCATACCGGAGACCGGTAAATTCACCGTAGGTCCGCAGGCTGTCAGCAATCTGGCCCGCCAACTCACGCGTGGGCGCCAGGATCAGTGAACGAATGGCTCGTTTGCCAGAACGTTTACGACGCTTGGCAGCACCCGTTTCCGCCTGTTCCGATTTCATCAACTGCTGTAACGTCGGCAGTGCAAAGGCTGCCGTTTTCCCTGTGCCCGTCTGGGCACAACCAATCAAGTCACGTCCCTTGAGCGCCTCTGGGATCGCTTTTTCCTGGATCGGCGTAGCCTCTTCGTAACCGGCGGCCACCAGGCTGCGCAGTAAAGACTTGTGTAATAAAAGACTTTCAAACTTCATAGAACTTCCGTCATCTTTCCGTGAAAGGGTGTCTCAAGCGGCATTCAATATCGGCCGCTTACTATTTCATTGCCTGCTGGCATTATCCAAAACACCTGGATCCACGCGGTTGCAGGACGTGAGACGAACCCGTAAAGGTTGGCAACAAGGGGCAAGAGAATCAGTCGCGGTCGAAAATAAAGATACCGGAACTCACAGATCAGTCGACTTGCCCAATCAGGCGCCACGGTGACCGCAATCTCGAAGTTGAATGAACACGACGCTTTCGCATGTCGGTCTCACACCTAAATACTGATTCCAGTCTACCAGCTGTATCGGCCGCGTCAATCTCAAATCGCCCCGGGGTCTCTCACGACGGGACCGGCATAACAGCTACAACCATGCACCTCGACCTGCCAGTGCAGCGCACTAGGACGCTACAAAGAGCGTCGCTGGGTCCAGGACCAGGTAGCCAAGATATACCAACAGGTAAAAAAGAAACGCCAACAACAGGAAGGTTGCTTTTCCGAGTCCCTTGGCAAACACCATCATCATGGGCTTGATCACTGGCAGATCCGGCCTCGCCGAAACCTGGGAAAATCTTTCTGCATAATCGACCAGGGACTCCCGCAACGCCTCCAGTTCCTGTCGCAACGCGTGCAGTTGGCCACGGTTGGCCAGCGTACGAAACTGGTGTCCCAGGTGGACCAACGAGCGCACGCAGAACGGCCAGTACCGCAAGGCGATGGTTCCGGTTAGAGGCAACAGCAGGTTCATCATCCCTGCCAACGGCAGCGTCCGTGTCGTGATCAGGATCGTCAGATCCACCGCACCGTACCAAGCCAGGTAGATCGGGATACCGAACGCCAACCGCCAGGTGGCAATCGTCCTGGCACCGTCCTGGTACCTGCGAGCCACGGCTCGTGTCACCACGAAAGGAACCAGGTTCATCACCATGCCGAACAGGGCTGGCAGAAACCAGGCCACGAGGATCAGCAGTTGCCAGAGAAAGATGAGCAGTGCCACGGGACGACTACGGTTGAGAATGGGATCATCGATCACTAGCCCGGCACGGCGAATCTTCTCGTGGTAGACTTCGACCTGCGTCATCATCCTTTCTGCAGTTTCAACATCTTCCTGGTAGAAGTGATTGATCGCATCGGCAATCCGCTTGCGACGCATCAGCGCCGGTATACTAACCGATGGCTTGTGACGAGCACGCTGGACAATCGACTCCAGGTCGGTCAACAATGGATCCCAATCCGAGTTATCGAGGTGGACAACTACTTCCTTTAACCGCCGCTCGAGTTCGGCTGTCAGCTTCCGCCGCAGCACCTTGTCCTCCGCCACGTTGACAGCCTCGCCCATTTCCGTCTCGTAGCCCGCCACGAATTGCCGAATTGAAATGGGCCGACCAACGTCAATCCAGACCTTGCTCCCAAGCCGCTGCTTGGATTCATAATTGATCCCGAGGGGTACGATCACCAGGTCCTCGAT
>JAYGDH010000440.1:0-9277 GCA_046583055.1 Pirellulaceae bacterium
GACGCGCGTTGCTGGTGACGATCGCCCGTTTCTGTTCAATCCTGGCACGAAAGACTTGATTTGGCTTATTCTGCATACGGTCGAAGAAAACCGTCCAACCACCGCGCTTTTCGAGATCACGGTTTCCAATGCGAACCTGAAGCATCGGATCGAGTCCCTTGGCGATCGGCCGAAACGAGGCAGCGTCTTCTGACGATACGGCGGCGGTGTGAATCAACGGCCGATTGCGGGTGAGGTCGAAAGTCAGTCGGCCGCGTCGACCGGAATCCAGCGGCCAGGTGACTCGGATCAACGACGCGTCCTGAGTGACCTCAATTCCACACGAGGATTGGTAGTCGTCCGTGTTCAATTCGACCTGAGGTTCGTCCGCTGCGTCAGGCTGCCCGCGGGACGGCGATTCGGTATAGGTTTCCAAGTACTGCTTCCATTTGTCTTCCGAAGTTATCTCACCGGCACGCTCCCATCCGAAACCCGCGTAGTAGGTGATGCGCCCCTGCTGGTCAGTCGGGGTGACGATCACGACATGGCTATTTCCCTTTTTTTCCTTCTTACCAAGCTGCACGATCCTGCCACGACCCCCATGTTTCACGATCGCTCCGGTGCCGAGTCCTGCACCATCCAGAGTTTGCCATGCACCCACCCATTGACCTTGCTCGTCGGACAGCGGTTTCGCCTTGCCACTTTGAGTGCTGACGCCGATCGCTACTTGAACCGCCTGCGGCTTGTCGTCAACGAAGAATTGACTCTCGGCACGAAACAGCTGGGAACCAGCATTCAGCGTAAAAGTACGCACTTCGTGATAACGCTTCGGAAGGCCCTCCCAAACGTATTCGATCTCAAAAACCGTCCTCCGTGGCCCATTCTCTATAACGTGGTACTTTCGAAAGACATTAGACATCACGAGTTTTCCATCCAGCCACAATGCCAGACCGCCACAGCCCAATGCGTCGCCGACCGAGTACGGGTCGTATCCTTCTCCATGATCTTTGTGGTAGCTGATGCCCTTCTCGGCGTCCCCGTACCATTTGTCGATGATCGGATAGTCGACACGCTTCACCCAACAGTCGACACCGCTGTTCTCCTTGGAGTCTCGAAGCGCGGGTCCGTAGATTCGAAACGCGACCTTGTCGTTTTCAAACGCGAAATCGTCCTTCCGCTCCGGTACAAAACGCGCTGCGGCGAATCCATCCTGTGCGATTACCTGCATTGCACAAGTGAGGGCCACGATGCCAACGATTGCAGCGATCGATGGTCGTAGTGGAAATGATCTCGGATGATGAAACGTCTTTCTCATGAATTCCCCGCCTGGATTTGCGATGATGGTTACAGCTCGGGAATCGGCGCATCGGCGGGAATGTCCTGGCCTTCCCAGTTCACTTTGCCGTCCTCGTACAGCAGGATGCGCGATCGACTCCCAGGAACCGGCTTGAGATTGATCTTTGGCAACCATTGTCGATGTTGCTGGATGATGGCACGCATGGCCGGTTGACTGGCCAGGTTCTTCCATTCATTAGGATCCTTGCGCATGTCATACAACTCCTCGCTGCCATCGGCATAGCTGATGTAACGCCAGTGTTCCGAGCGAATCGCGTGGTTGTCATGATTGTGTGTCGTGATCGCCGGCCACTTGCGCGTGGCTTTCGCATCCTTGAGTTGCGGCAGCAGGCTATGTCCTTCCAGGCCAGCCACCTTCGGCAGCTCACACAGTTCACTCAAGGTGGGATAGATATCCAGCAATTCTGCCGGTGAGGTCACTACCTGTCCCTTGACCACACCGGGTCCAGCAAAGATCAAGGGCACACGGGTGCCATCATCCCAGAGCGTATTCTTCCCGGTGATCGCTTTTTCACCAAGGTGCCAGCCATGGTCGGACCACAGTACGATCACCGTGTTGTCGGCAAAACCGTTTGCCTTAAGGGCAGACAGCACGCGACCCACCTGGGCATCCACGAAGGAGGTACAGGCCATGTAACTGCGGCAAAGATTTCGCCATTCGTTCGCTTCTTCAAGGAACTTCAAGCGACATTCGGGCAATTTCCAGTGCATGTACCAGGAAAAACGGGGCGTATCATCCCGGTCTCCACGCATGATAGGTGGCAGCACCGAATCGTCATCAGGGTACAGGTCATACCATTTCTGCGTCGTGTAACAGGGAACATGTGGTAGGAAGAAACCGACGGACAGAAAGAACGGTTCCTGCGGTTTTTCCGCCAGTCGCTCAACCGCCCACTGGGCGACCTTGTAATCTCCCTTGTCTTCGTCCTTGTGGGGAAAGACTCCCCAGTCGACCAGCCGATGTTGACTCGGTGTATTCACCAGTTTCTTCGGAGGTCGCGCGCCGACGCCGGCAGCCGGCCCGAGCACGTCAAATTCCTTGTCATTCTTTTGCCGCCCGTAGCGGCCATGAAATATTTTTCCGGTCGAGTAGGTGGTATATCCCTGGGCCGCCAGGTGCTGCGGCAGGGAAACTCGCTTGGCCAACGCCGGTACATTACGAAACCAGGGGGCCAGTCCATAAACACCGCTCGTGGACGGTCGCAGGCCCGTCAACAGGCTGGTCCGCGACGGGTTACAGAGCGGGGATTGGCAGTGGGCGTTCCTGAACAACGTCCCGCGGGCTGCCAGGCCATCAATATGGGGTGTCTTGACGAGGGGATGCCCCCCGAGACAACCAATCCAGTCATTCTGGTCATCGATCGCAATAAACAGGATGTTCGGCTTGTCGGCAGCCTCGAGAACCGTGGGAAGCGCTATTCCCAGCAACAACATCAGTCGGGCGACTTGGTTTATCACGATACCGGTTTCCTTTTCACTGAGAAATTAATTTCATCCCGCAGGGCAGAGGAGGTGTTTATACCACAGTTGACTGTGGAACCGAATCATTGAAGCTGCTGTTTGCCACCAGCGGGCCTTGTTGTCCATGTAAAAAACCACGACGATAACGGCATCTGAAGCACCTATTTTGCTGGCAACAAGACCTTCAGCGACCATCATTCCCCGGCACCGGAACGCGTCAACCATGCGTGGCATCTTCACCTCTGACTTCCACATGTTTTCGCAGCGATCGCGCATCGAGGCGGTAATGCCGCAACTGCACGAGGCTGCCAGGGATGCGGACCTGGTCGTACTGGGGGGAGACATCGTCGATTTCAAGTGGAGCCAGCTGGCGGACCAGGAAACGACCGAACTGGCCGCCCTGGAGTGGCTGGACAATTTCCTGTCCCGTTACCCCGGCAAGCAACTGGTTTACCTGGCAGGCAATCACGATTGCGCGCCCACGTATATCGAACGACTCAGGAACCTGGCTGCCCGCGAGGAACGGTTCTCTTTCTACGAGTACTGGTACCAGCATGGTGATGCGGTCTTCCTGCATGGTGACGTGGTCCATGATTCAAACACCCAGGCTTCCCTCGAGCAACGCCGTTCCCGGTGGAGCGATCATCAGCGTCAGGGGGCCCTGGCCAACAGCCTGTACAACATGGTTTTTTTCCTGCGTTTACCGGCATTGGCCAATTTGCTCTGCAATCAAGCTCGCCAGGTGTGTCCGCGACTGATCAACTATTTAAACGATATCCAACGAATCCCGGGAAAGGGAATTCGCCGTGTCTTTTTTGGGCACACCCACAACCTGCTGAAGGACTTTGAATTCGACGGGCTGGTGTTCTATAACAGTGGTGCTCCCCTGAAGACCTTGCCCTGTGCCGTGTTACGATTTTCTACCCAAGGCGATGCAATCGATGGCCAATGATTCGAAATTAACCGCCGACTGCTACTCCCGTGGCGAACGTACCGGGATGATCCGGTTCCAGCAACTGCGTGCCTACCTGCTGGGTCCGCTACTGAGGTTCTTGTCATACCTGCGTATTACGGCCAATCACGTCACCGTGCTCTCCCTGGTCCTGGGGCTGTGTTTCTGCCTGGTCTGGTGGGAATCACCGCGGTGGGCCATGCTCTGCCTGCTGCTCCACGTACTGCTGGATGGACTGGACGGGCCGGTAGCTCGACACCAGGAAACCGCCTCGGCTCGAGGATCGCTGACCGATTCCATGTGTGATCAGCTGGTCGTGACCGCCTCCATGATCGTCCTGATGGTGGCCGAACACGTCGATATCGTGGCTGGCGCGATTTACATTTTCAGCTATGCCATGGTGGTCGCGTTCGCGATGGTCCGCAATGCCCTGGATGAGCCCTACAGCTGGGTCGCGCGACCACGATTTGTAATCTATGTCTGGTTGGCACTGGACCTCTGGATTCTCGAACCCGCCGGCTGGACAGGGACCTGCACCTACCTGTTGTGGATCTGCAATGCCGTTCTCTGCTTCAAGATGATTACTGGCTTCTTTGCCATTCGGCGCAGCCTGGACTAGCAACTCTACCTTTTAATAACAGAGCCCCACCCATGTACCGACGACTCCTGCTCAGCTGCTGTCTCCTGTTCGTTACCTGTATTCCAGCGATCGCAGCAGCCAAGTCCCCTCCCAACATTCTCTTTTTCTACACAGACGATCACTCGCATCGCACCGTGGGCTGCTACCCGGAATCCTACCCGTTCGTAAAAACCCCCAACATGGACCAGCTGGCAGCCAACGGGATTCGCTTCAAGTATGCCTACATTGGCACCTGGTGCATGCCCTCGAGGGCGACGCTGCTGACAGGGCATTACCAGCACGCCATCGAATCGATGCGCATGGAAGGTCCTTACCCGGGCAGCACCTACGATCCGGCAAAGTGCCCTTTCTGGCCCAGCGTCTTCCGACAACATGGCTACCAGACGGCGCAAATTGGTAAATGGCATACGGGTACCGATACCGGCTACGGACGCGACTGGGATTACCAGGTCGTCTGGAATCGTCCTCGCCCCGAATCACGCCCCGGAAATTATTACAAGGACCAGGGGATCGAGGACAATGGAAAACCGATCAAGATTGTCCCGGGATACTCGACCGACAACTACACCAAATGGGCCATCGACTACCTGGAAGGGAAGGGCAGGGACCCGGACAAGCCGTGGTACCTGTGGCTTTGTTACGGAGCGGTACACGGTCCTTTCACCCCGGCCCAACGTCACCTGGAAGCTCTTCCGGGCATCAAGGTCCCCACGCCCGCAGACATTTTTCCGCCCCGGCCTGGCAAGCCGCAATACATGCAGGAGATCAACAGCTGGTTCAAGGGGGACGATGGACAACCTCACCTGAAGGGCAGGCGGCGCGCCACCGGCGAACAAAGTCCCGGCACGGGACTGCATGGCAGCACGCTCAATGACTGGGTTCGCCAGTACCACCAGGGAGTCCTGGCGCTGGACGAGGCGCTGGGCAAGATTGTCAAAACACTTAAAGAGACCGGCCAGTACGAAAACACGCTGATCGTCTTCACCTCCGACCAGGGATTTGCCTGGGGGCAACATGGCTTTCGCTCCAAGGTAGCCCCCTATGATGCCAATATTCGCAGCCCCCTGATCGTCTCCATGCCCGCTTCCTTGCCGCAAAAGGCTGTCTGCAATACACCCGTCGGTGGCCCAGACCTGGTGCCAACATTTTTCGAGATGGCCGGGATTAAGCTGCCCTGGAAAATGCACGGACGCAGTATCGTTCCGCTGCTCAAGAAACCGACGGAGAACTGGCAACGCCCACTGCTGACAACCTTCACGGGACGCCAGTACGGATCCGACACCGCTACGATTCCCACCGACCTGGCGGTATTGCGACGAGTCGCTTCCGTTTCCTGGTATGCGTCGCTGCATGATGGGCGCTACAAGTACATTCGCACACTGGAAACCAACGAGATCGAAGAACTTTATGACCTCGACAATGATCCAGAGGAATTGACTAACCTCGCACTCGACATGGCACAGCGCAAACGCCTGCGAAGTATGAGAAGCCAAACCGTGAACGAGTTAAAACGGACCGATGCCGGTTTTGTCAACAAGCTTCCCCCAGTGCGCGAAGCAACCCGTTAACCGGACCATCCCCGCTACTAGATATCCCGATCCTGGCTATGACGCACCCACAGATCACCGGACCGGCAGCCTGGCTCGGGAAAGAACTGCTCGAGCGCAAGGACTGGAACTATCGCCTCTCGGCACTCGACCTGCAGGAACTCGACGCTGCCCTGCAGTCCACCACGCAGCTCCCGGTGGAAGAGATCACGGCCGATCGCTTCAGGCTTCCCACCCTGGGCGACAAGCTTCAACAGATCCAGCACAACCTGGAGGAGGGAACTGGGGCGATTCTGATCAAGGGATTTCCTTTCCGTGACTACGATGCCGAGCAGGCGACCCGTATCTTCTGGGGATTAACGACACACCTGGGCACCGCCGTGTCCCAGAGTGCCAGCGGCGAACGGTATTTCCACGTCCGCGACGAAGGGTTCCAGGTGGGCCAGGCGCAGGCCCGGGGCCCCAACACCCGCAAGAAGCTCAGCTTCCATACGGACCGCTGCGACGTGATCGGTTTCATGTGCCTACAGCAAGCCCTCTCGGGGGGTGAAAACCAGCTGGTCAGCAGCGTCTCGGTCTACAACCAGATTCTCCAGGAACGTCCTGACCTGCTGGAGCTGCTGACCGGACCCTATTACTACAAGCGTCATAATGTCGATACCGGTAACGACGCTCCCTACTGCCAGCAGCCGATCTTTTCCTTTCGGGAAGGCAAGTTTGCCTCGGCCTACCTGCGGGTGCTGATCGACCGGGCCTACCAGGATGAGCAGGTACCGCCGGCCAGCGAACAGCAAATAGAGGCTCTCGACTTCATCGACGAGGTGGCAGCCCGCCCGCAGATGCATGTCGAGTTTCGCCAGGAAGCGGGCGACATCCTACTGCTGAACAACTGGATTACCTACCATCGGCGCGAAGCCTTTGTCGACCACGACGACATTTCGCTGCGGAGGCACTTGCTACGGATCTGGCTCTCCGTTCCCAACAGTCGCCCACTCGACCCACGCTTCGCTGACAACTACGGGGCGGTGGAGGCAGGGGCGATACGCGGTGGCATGAAACCCACCTAGCCGTCCGGGCTGGTTGCAGGCGCAGTGGTCTTTTCGCCTGGGGGCTTTGCCGTCTTGCTGGCGGGCGCTTCTGCCGCGCTGGTCGGCAGCAGAATACGGAAACCGGCTGGTGCAAAAACGGCCCCCGGAACGCGCTTGTCACCTGCCGTCGGAAAAAGGATCTTGATCTGCTGGGCAGCCTTTGCCGGAGACATTCTCCGCGGCAGCAGTAACTCAAAATACATGAACTCCAGGACAGCGCTGGCCCCCCAATCGACGGCCGTCGTGTAACCGGATATGGGGAAGGTCGCCCGCTTTCCCAGTTGCTTCACAACCCGTTCGGCGAGCTGGTTCTTCATCATCAGGCAGGACGAAAAATGGACCAGGCGAAGGTTGCTTGCATACCGTAAGCTCTCGGCAATTACCTCCGGCTTGATGGTCTGGCCGCCCACCTGGAGTCCCGCGGGTGACCCGTGAGATGACAGGGAGAGGACAACCGGCTCTGCCAATAAGGCCAGCTCGTGACACCAGCGCCTGAGGTCTCCCGGGGCATTCAGGGCCCGGCGACGCACCTGCACGTTCGGCGTCCGCTCAAAGTAGGTCTTGAGCATATCACCAAAGGCATATTCCTGCTCGGCCAGGCTGGTCTCCCAGCGTGCTTCCATGACCACCAGGTAAATGACCCCGGGCCTGGCAACGATCCGCGTCGCATTCCAGTCACCCCATTGCTGGCCTCCATCGGGTCGCCATTTGCCCTTCAGGGCGACTCCCCCCTCGGCCAACTCAAACCAGCCTTCTCCCTTGACTTCCGGTTCCTGGTAACGAAATTCAAAACGTCCATCCTTGACCTTACCAGTGATCGTTGACCCTCCCAGTCCTGAATAGATTCCCTCGATCGCGTCCCCCTTGCGAACCAGGCGCAAACGGCCAAAGCTACTCTCCCAGAGCCCGGCAAAGCCAGTTTCCTTTTCCGAGCGAACCCCTTTCCATTGCAACCAGATAATACTCCCCATTTCTCGCCATTTTCCCTGGAACGTCTTGCCATTGCTGGCTAACTGAAACCATCCTTCCCCGTTGGCAGTCCCTTCCCGGTAGGTAAATTCCAGTTTGCCATCCTTCACCTTCCCGGAGAGAGGGCATTACACTCCCTGCATGGAGTAGCTTCCTGTGACACGGTCTCCTTGCTGCTTGAGCTGCATCGGGCCAAAACTTGTCACCCAGTTGCCGGTAAAGGTCGGTTCTGCCGCCAGGCAAGGCGTGCTGACCAACAACGACAGGACAATGACCATGGATCGCATCATCGGTTACTCCTCCAGGGAATTTTGCTCGATACCGCTGAGATAATGGACCGCCTCGGAACAGCGGCCCCAGTGCCCCAGTTATGATTGGTTGCGACTGACACTGCAAGCATCTCGGCACAGTTCGTGCTGCTTTGCCGAGGGAAATTCAGTATCCTGACAGCACGTTCGTGAATCTTCCCCCTTCCCGCGATTCTTTCCACCAACCAGCCATGATCATTCACGTCGACATGGACGCTTTTTATGCCTCGGTCGAAGAGCGCGAGCAGCCGGAGCTGCGCGGCAAGCCGGTGATCGTGGGTGGCACCCCGGAAGGTCGTGGCGTGGTGGCTGCGGCGAACTACGCGGTACGCGAATTTGGCGTCCATAGCGCGATGCCAACATCCACGGCGTTGAAACTCTGTCCCGATGCGATCGTGCTACCCCCGCGGCTTGATTACTACTCGGAAGTCTCTCGCCAGATTCACGAGGTATTCGCCCGTTACACGCCACTGATCGAGCCACTGGCCCTGGACGAGGCCTTCCTGGACGTCACGGGCACGGTGGCCCTCTTTGAATCGGCCGAGCAGATTGGCCGGCAGATCCAGGCAGAAATCCAGCAGGAGGTGCAACTGGTCGCCTCGGTTGGCGTGGCTCCCAACAAGTTCCTGGCCAAGCTGGCAAGTGACCTGGAGAAACCGGCCGGCTTCGTTGTCATCACGGGCGAAAATATTCATGCTTTCCTGGACCCGCTACCGGTCAGTCGCATCTGGGGCGTGGGCCGCGTCACCGACAAGGCCTTTGAGAAGCTGGGGATTCGAACCATTGGCCAGTTACGAGAGCGCTCCCTGGAGTTCCTGGAGGATCGTTTTGGCAAACTCGGAGAACATATCTGGAAACTGGCCCAGGGGACCGATGACCGGGCCGTGGTGCCGGACCGGGGCGCCAAGTCGATCTCCAATGAAACCACTTTTCCCACCGACATCGATGACATGGAGGTCCTGCAATCGAGCCTGCTG
>JAYGDH010000581.1:0-2562 GCA_046583055.1 Pirellulaceae bacterium
CTCTCCGCCCTGGACCACCCCTTGCCCTACACGCTGCTGGCCGGCGAACTGGGACTGACGCTGAATTATCTTTTCCCGGAACTTGGCTCATGTCGCGCACTGCATGAGCCCAGCTGCGACGCGCTCGCCACGTCCCTGGTCGACCTGGTCGATGGCGAAGGCTTACCACACGCCAGTCACATTGCCATCTTCCGTGCCTTGCTCGCATCCTGGGCCCGTTGTGACAAGATGTCCACGTCGACCGGCACATCTTGCTTCCATGATGATGCCCGTGCCCAGCTCGAATGGGCGGTCCGGCTCGCAGTCCTGCTGACTCGCAAGGATGGAAGCCAGCTTTTCACACCTCCCATCCCCGACAAATCCTGGCATCGTTGTTGTGCCCTGGCACTGGAACTGGCAGGCGATGAGGTTGATTGGTACCTTGCTTCCCGCGCGATCCTCAAACCCCAGCAACGGACTGCTCACCACCAGGAATTTGCAAACGTGGATCCTGCCAATTTACCCCCCCTGGCCATTCACTCCGAGTGGTCAGAAGTGACGATCATGCGCACCGGCCGAGACCGGCCACAACAGCAACTCGCCCTGCGTTATGATCAACCCATCATAAACACGGAGTTGATACACCGGGGACATTCCCTTTTGCATGGCAACTGGACTACCGAGGTGTCCGTGAATGGCCATGTCCTGGGCACGGGAAATGAATGGGATGTTACCTGCTGGTTTTCCGACAAGGACGCCGATTACCTGGAATTACAAATCGCTTTAAACCAGGACTGGAAACTCCAGCGCCAGGTACTGCTGGCTCACAAGGACAAATTCCTCTACCTGGCTGATGCAGTTCTTGGTTCCACCCCGGCCTTGATCGAATATGTATCACGTCTCCCACTGTCTTCGCAGGCTCATTTCAAGTCTGCCGACAAAACTCACGAAGGAATATTGCACACCGGTGGCCACGACACGCTGGTCTTACCGCTGGCCTGCCCGGAATGGCGTACGGAAAAAAGCCCCTGCCAACTACGAGAAAACCAGGATGCTCTCGAGTATCGATGCCAGGTTGATGCTCGCAACCTGTATGCTCCCCTGTTCTTCGACCTGTCACGTGCTGGCGTCACCAAACCCTTTACGTGGAGACGACTGACCGTCGCGGAGTCACTCGAAATCCAATCACCCGAGGTAGCCGCCGGATACCGCGTACAGATCGGATCTCGCCAGTGGTTTACCTATCGCTCCCTGGATCCACCGGCCAATCGCACGATCCTGGGCCAGAACCTGTCTAACGAATTCGTCTTCGGCCGTTTCGACCGCCGAGGTGAAGTCAACGAACTGATTGGCGTCGAATAACGTGCCACGGATCATTGCTGATGACTGACCTTCATGAACAACTGGTAAGCAACCTGGGCTCCATCCAGGATCGGATCGCAGCAGCAGCGCAGCGCAGCGGCCGCGATGCCGGTGATGTTTCCCTGGTTGCCGTCTGCAAGTATGTTTCCAGCCGCCTGACAGCCGCCCTGGTTAACGCCGGTTGCCTGGCCGTCGGTGAGAACCGACCTCAGCAACTGTGGGACAAACGTGAAGCGTTGGCCGAGACACCCGTGCAATGGCACATGATCGGAAATCTCCAGCGCAACAAGGTGAAACGCACGATCGAATCGCTGGCCCTGCTGCATTCGGGGGATAGCCTCCGCCTGCTCTCTACCGTCAACGATGCAGCAGCGGCAGCGTCCCTCCGCCTGCCTGTCCTGCTCCAGGTCAACATTTCCCGGGAACCGAACAAGCATGGGTTTGCCTCAGAAGAGATGGCCCTGGCTCTGCCGGAAGTCGCCGCCATGGAACACCTGGACGTCCGTGGCCTGATGACGATGGCCACTCTCGGTGGCGGCAGCGACCAGGCACGAGGCGATTTTGCACGACTCCGGGAATTGCGTGACACCTTGCAGGCCGAGTGTCCAGAGTCTATTTCACTGGACGAACTATCCATGGGAATGAGTGGCGATTTCGAAGCCGCGATCGAGGAAGGCGCCACGTTGGTTCGTGTCGGTTCCGCGTTGTTCGAAGGAATCTCTCGTGATTAGGTTAGCAAGGCACTCACGGGGAGTGATCTTGCCCGTGCGAGCCAGGGCCGGTGCTCGCAGCAACGCAATCCGTGGCGAACACGACGGATCACTCAAGGTCGCCGTCACCCAGGTTGCCGAGAAAGGAAAAGCAAACCTCGCCATCATCAAGCTACTCAGCAAGGCCCTGGGGATACCACGGTCGACAATCGAGTTGATCAGTGGCACTACCTCTGCCAGCAAGCAATTCCTGCTGCACGATACAACTGTCTCCCAGGTCCAGCAACAATTAGAACCATTCGTCAAGCTGACTGACCAGGATCAGCAATGATGTTGCTGGTAAAACAACCGGGCCGCTTCAAAGCGTGACCAACAATCGGGCCCTGGCGCCATTTCAAACAAGAAAGGCCCCTGGTATCCCCCCTCCTGCAACTGGCCCAACTGGACTGCCCAATCGACCTCCCCGGGCACAAGATCCTGCAACACCACAGCCTCCTTGACCTGCTTCAGG
>JAYGDH010000583.1:0-2584 GCA_046583055.1 Pirellulaceae bacterium
CAGTATCCGTGACATACGGTAGTCCTTGGTAGATCCCAGGGCTATTGCGAGTCGGATGGCAATAGCTCGTCAATGGCGTCAATAATTTCGGCAGGTTCCGCCATGCGACCGGCACCCGTACGCCGGCAGCTGAGCCAGCCAGTGCCGGGACCTACAAGGTGGACCCCGTCATCTTTCAAAATCGTTATGTTGCGCTGAACCGCTGCCTTGGCCCACATGTCACTGTTCATGGCCGGTGCCAGCAGTAACGGGCCGGTATAGGCCAGCGTGAGCGTGGTCAAGAGATCGTCGGCCTGCCCGTGGGCCACCTTGGAAAGGTAATCGGCTGTGGCCGGGGCAATACACATTAGCTGTGTGTCAGCTGACAACTCCACGTGGGCGCCCAGGGGATAGGCGGGATCAGAAAGCAGTTCCGTGACCACGGCCTTCCCGGTTAATGCCTGGAATGTCGCCACGCCGACGAAATGAGTTGCGGCGGCGGTCATGACAACCTGGACGCTGACGCCGGACTGGACCAGTTTACTCACCAGGTCAGCGGATTTGTAGGCAGCAATGCCGCCACTCACGCCAACGATAATCTTGCGTCCCTGCAGCGTTGACTCACCCTGCAAACTGGAACTCATGGAGAGGGATCCAACTCCGGTCCGGCAGCAACATCGGGAAGATCACCCGTGATGCGGACTTCACGGCTGGTGTCCAGGAAAATCTTGTCCTGAATGATTTCCTGAAGGACAATTTTCATGCGATCCTGGGTGTCAAGATCCACAAGGGCACGGCTCCCCTGGTTTAACTGCAAAAGTCGCTTTTGTATCAGGGTCGACAGCTTGAAGCGACCACCGACCTTATTCACGATTTCTTCTTCTTTAAGTTCTTCCAGCATTCCTTCTATTCTCCCTGTTCGGCGAGGATATCGCAAAGTTCCTGGACGGCACGGTCCAGGTTGTCATTAATGACCCGGTGTTGATAGGTAGCTGCCTGTTCCATTTCACGCCCCGCTTCTGCCAGACGCTGTTCAATTGAGTCTTCGGATTCGGTGGCCCGCGATCGCAGCCGACGTTCCAGCTCCGCCAGAGAGCCAGGGTGGATAAATATCGTGATGGCCCCCGGTATTTGCCGTAACACGTCAAGCGCGCCCTCGACGTCAATCTCTAGGATAACCCATTTACCCGCTTCTAAGCCAGTGGTCACCGGAATTCGCAGTGTGCCGTACCAGTATCCCCGCCCATAGACTTCCTTGCATTCGAGGAAATCCCCCGCCTGGCGATGAGTTTCAAACTCCTCTACAGACAGGAAATGATAGGATTCTCCGTCAATTTCACCCGGTCGAGGAGGTCGTGTGGTGGCGGATGTACTTACGGTCAACGACAGTGGTGATTGTTCAAGGACCCGAGTCAGGAGAGTAGATTTACCCGCTCCAGAGGGCCCAGAAACAACGACCAGGTGGCCAGGTGCGACTGGAGGGGGGGCTGGTGTGGTCATGAAAAAGAAGCCTATTCGACGTTTTGAATCATCTCACGCATGCGTTCGATCGTCGTCTTGATCTCGATTGCCCATGTGGAGACCTGGCTGTCATTGCTCTTGGAAGCCAGGGTGTTGGCCTCGCGGAACATTTCTTGCGTGAGGAAATCGAGCTTTCGACCCTGCGGGTCAGCAAGCTGCATTTCTGACCGGAATTGTTCAATGTGACTGGAAAGCCGAACGAGTTCCTCGGAAATATCACTGCGATCAACGAAGAGGCCGACCTCGCGGACGATATCCGAAGGCTCAATCGTGAGAGCATGTTCCGTGAGAAGCTTGTTGATACGCTCGAGCAGGCGATCCTGGTACGCAGCGGCTACCGCTGGAATGCGTTCGCGGATTTCACCGGCTTGAATAAGTATCTGGGACAGATTCGTTTCCAGGTCAACACCCATAGCGAGGCCTTCCTCGACCCGCATGGAATGCAACGCCAAGAGAGCCTCCGTAACGGCCTCGCACAGAATGGGACCGTCCGCCGAAAGATCTACAGTTTCGATGGTTCCATCATCGATGACGCCGGGAAGTTGTAGCAGAGCCGGCAAGATGGCGGCTAAATCCAAACTGTCGGCACCTTCCATCGCAGCTAACTGCTGTCGGTAACGGGACAGCGTTGCGACGTTCACATGTGCCGATTCGCGAGAGGAGGCTCGATCGAGCTTGAGCGACAGGTTCACAGAGCCACGACGGACCGTTTGACGTATGAGCCGTTCAAGTTGAGGCTCAAGCGAAGCGTAGCCATCGGGAAGTCTCGCTGACAGCTTGAAATAGCGATTGTTGGTCGACCTGATTTCGGCCGCGGCCGACAAATCCCCCTGCGTCACAGTTGCCTCGCCGTGACCGGTCATACTGGTAAGCACTGAAACGCTCCTGGCTAAGGCCTGGTGTCGCCGTGGCGCGAAAAGACGGCAGGTAGTTGATGTCGTGGCGGAAAGCTATGAGATTTGTCCGCGTTATGGCTTCGTGGTATCAGCGGCCGCGTCATCCCTCTCAGCGGGTTTCTCAGCGGGCTTCTCAGCAGGTTTCTCAGCGGGCTTCTCTGCAGGTTTCTCAGCGGGCTTCTCTGCAG
>JAYGDH010000629.1:0-13814 GCA_046583055.1 Pirellulaceae bacterium
TACGCCTTCCGTTTCTGGATGGGTCGCAACGAAACCCTCAACGACGCACCTGTGCTCCAGGAAGCCTATCGTGTCTACAAGGAGAGCGGCGGCAGCATGAATGCACTGATCACCTCGCTGGTCACCTCCGATGCCTTCCTCTATCGAAAAGTGGAGCGCCCGGCTACCACCAGGTAAGGCAAGGGGCTGGCTCGAGACCCGCTGGTTTGTTCGGCAAACAGGGCCCTGCGGCCTGGATACGGTTTGCCAAGCGATACCGTTGTCCGATACAATCGGTATCTCACGACCGGACATTTCTCCAGGAGCACCTCCATGAATCGCCTTCATCGCCGTCAATTCATCCAGACCACACTGGCCACAGGTGCCGCAGCCACCCTGCCATCCCGTTCACTCTGGGCCACCAACGCCAACGAGGAAATTGGAGTCGGTTTCATCAGCTGTGGAGGTCGCGCCAGCGGACTCATGAAGACATTCAGCAGGATCCCCGGGGTCAACATCACGGGCCTCTGTGACCCGGACAAGGATCGGCTCGGCGCGGCGAGCAAACGCTTCCCCAAGGCCAAGACCTGGGCCAACCTGCGCGGATTAATCGAAGACAAGTCCATCGATGCCGTGGTAGTCGCCACCTGCAACCACTGGCACTGCCTGGCGGCGATCTGGGCGATGGAAGCGGGCAAGGATGTCTACGTCGAAAAACCACTCTCGCATTCCCAGTGGGAAGGCCGCCAAACCGTTGCCGCCGCACGCAAGTACGACCGGATCTGCCAACTGGGAACCCAGCAGCGTTCGGATCCCATGCAGGCCGAGATCAAGAAATTCCTCCACGAGGAGAAAGGGCTTGGCGAAATTCTTTCTGCACGCGTCAACCGGTTCGGAGTCCGGGGCGCCATCGGAAAGCGAACCGAACCCCTGGCAACTTCCAAGAACGTTGATTACGACGTCTGGCTAGGACCCGCCCAGTCAGAACCCCTTTATCGAAACAAGTTGCATTACGACTGGCACTGGGACTTCAATACAGGTTCCGGTGAGATGGGCAACTGGGGAGTCCATGTCCTGGATGACTGTCGCAACAATATCTTCCAGGACCAGGTAACCCTTCCCAAGCGTATTCTCGGTGGTGGCGGACGCGTGGTCTACAATGATGCCGGCGAAACGCCCAATGTCCACTTCTGTTACTTCGACACCGGTGGTATCCCCGTGGTGATCGCCCTCTCAAACATCACGGCCGGAAGCAATTCCAAGAAGAACTCTCCGCACCCGGGACCTGGCAGTGGCTACATGGCTTTCTGTGAAGGTGGTCGTTTCGAGGGACAACGGGGACGTGCCGTGGCATTCGACAAGGATGGAAAAACGATCAAGACCTTCAAGGGGAACAGTGGTAACGGCCTCCACCAGAAGAACTTTATCGATGCCGTGCGCAGCCGAGATGCCTCGACGCTCAATGCGGATGTCCAGGTCGGTCATGATTCCACCGGCTGGTGCAACCTGGCTAACGTGACGTTCCAAGCCGGCAAGGCATTCTCCTTTGATGATGCCCGCCAGGTCCAGAAGGGAAGCCAGCTTTGGGGCAGCGTGCTGGGTGACATGGACAAGCTACTCAAGGCACATGGGATGGGACTGGAAAGTGCCGACATCAAGCTCAGCCCGGTGCTGACCATCAATCCCAAGACCGAGCAATTCGTGGGCAGTGATGCCGAAGCAGCCAACCAGTTCCTGAAACGCGAGTACCGCAAGGGTTACGAGGTTCCCAACCTCACATCCTGATCGGTCGGCAGCCCTCAACCGTTCCAGGCAACTCGACGATTGTCCTTACTTGCGGTCCGCCGTCAGGCGATCAACCAGGTAAGCCTCGACCGCTGTTTGCTGGCCCGGGGGCATAAGTCACCGCGCCCCTGGTGATCAATCGAGGTAAGACGCGTCACTAATGAAACGAGCAGCTGTTTCTGCCGTAATCTCTCCAGCCTGCAGCAGCCGCTTGATGGAATCATCCAGCGAGATCATTCCCTCGTCACGACCACTGAGAATGTAACGATCGATACTTAACAGTTTCCCGGTCCGAATTCCGTTGGCAATCGGGGTACTGTTGAACATGATCTCCAGGGCCAGGCGACGCTTGTCCCCGTCCAGGCTGCTGGGCAACAGGTGTTGGCTGATCACGGCACGCAAGCTGACGGCCAGCTGGGCACGAATCTCGTCCTGAACGATTTGAGGAAAGAGGTCTGCATAGCGTGAAATGGCCCCCTTTACATCCCGCGTGTGAATCGTGGCAAACACCAGGTGACCGGTCTCGGCGGCGCTGAGGGTCATCTGTGCGGTCTCACGATCACGAATTTCGCCTACCAGGATCACATCCGGATCCTGTCGCAGCCCATACTTCAAACCATCAGCAAAGGTCAGCACATCATCGCCAATCTCACGCTGGGCGATGATCGAATCGGAGACCTTCGGGTAGAGGTATTCCACCGGTTCTTCCACGGTGACAATCCGGCGACCTCCCGCCTGGTTAATCAGGTTCACGATCATGGCCAACGTGGTTGTCTTGCCAGATCCGGTGACCCCTGTCACGAGCACCAAGCCATTGCGCAGGTTGGCCAGTTTCTGGGCAATCGGGCGGGGAAATCCTGCCCAGTCGAAATCAGGGATGTCGGTGGGAATGACCCGGAAACATGCCCCCATTTTCCCGCTGCTGTAAAAGTAGTTCGCCCGAAAACGCATCGGCTTGTCATGGATATCGAATTCCAGGCAGAAATCGGCGTTCCTGTTCGATTCAACCTGTTCCACAACCTGCCGGGGACAGATGGCCGTCAGCATTTGCTGCAAATCATCCCCCTCCAGCACCGCATCTTCCAACTCCTGCAAGCGACCGTGAATTCGGATTGCCGGAGGATAGCCAGCCACCAGGTGCAGATCAGAGGCGTCTGAATCGACCGCTCGCGTCAACCAGGCTCTCACCTGTTCCGGGCAATCGGATGTCGCATGGCTCGTCACTGTTCGTTCCCCTTCGTTCTCTCGTCGTCAAGACTCGTCATGCCTGTATGGTACTCGACTGTTTACCCGGTTGAAACAGCCCGGCACGTTGCTTCGTCGCTTGCCTCGCCCCCCGGGATGTGGCTATAACTGCACACTGTCATCAGTATCCATCACGTTCCAAAGAGGTCTCCTAATGTTTCGCCTGTCAGTCATGCTGATTCTCGTCCTGTCGAACCCGCTCCTGCTACCGGGCCTGGAACCATCCAACTGGCCTCAGGGCACAGGGCCCCAGGCTCGCTTCTCCGTACCAGGAGAACAGGTGCCGACTGAATGGAGCGTGGTACGGAATCAGCAGATCCGTTGGCGGAAACAACTTTCTGAAACGGGGCAAAGCACGGTAATCACATGGGGAACCCGGATCTTCTTCACGACCATGGAAGACGTCTCCGCAGATTCCCAGTTCGGTCAGAACATCGTTGCCTACTGTTGTGAAGCCGCTACCGGCAAGACGCTCTGGAAACGCACCATCAAGGCCAATCATCCCCTCCGCCTGTCCGGATGTTTTAGTGACAGTTCAGCGCCACCGGCATTAACAGACGGCAAGCACGTGGTTTTCTTTAATGCCTCGGGAACCATTACCTGTTTTGACTTCGATGGCAAGCAACAGTGGTCGCGAACGATCATGGCTGTCGGCCGCTCGCAACCGTTCCTGCTGGCCGGGCAGGTCATTTTCACTCATCAGACCTACATGCCGGACGAGAAGGGGCATTTTTCTCATGAGCACAAGAACGCCCCGGTTTCCGAATGGACCCAGCTACAGGCACTCGACCTGGCAACCGGAACATTGACGTGGAGAAGCCGCTGTGGAGCCAACATGGGCTGCCTCCCCCTGCCCCATCGCCTGGCTTCCGGACGTGACGTCATCTTCGTGGGGCGCGGCGGCGGTCATTCTCCCCCGGAAACACCTGAAGGCATCTCCATGATTGATGGACATGACGGAGAAACGATCTGGACGCTCCCGCTGCCAGGCTTCATGAGTACCATGTCCTATCATTGTGCAGGCCCGCATGTCCTGGTCTTTCATGATGACAAGCATCTCTGGGTGGATACCACGACGGGGAAAATCACCCGGCAGGCTTCTTTCCTGAAAGACGTTTCGGTTCGCAGGCATACGAACAACGGTTGGGAAACGCGTGTGGAAACATTGCCCGCGCCCAAGAAAAAGCGCGCCATCATCCAACAGTCCAATCTGCTCGTTGGAAAATATCACTATTTTCGCAGTTACACGCGCCCCTACCTGGGGCGTATTCATGTCGCTGACGGCAGCCTGCAATACCTGCAACTGCCCGTCCAACTAAAGCGCGAAGCCGGAGATTCCCGGGATCACTTGCTCTGGGATGCCAGCGGCATGTCACCCGAGGTAATCGAGAGTCTCAGGAAGAGCACAAGAAAAAATCCCCGAACACTTCCCATCGAGCAATGGTGTTTTGCACCCAACGAGGTCAAGAACTCTCGTGGCTACGTGGTCATGGGAGATGCCAGGTCACGCGGTACCGGCTGGGGGCACCATGCCTCCCAGGTCCCCACTGCCAGTGGAAAACGACTTTTTGTCCCGGTGATGAACGGCACCGTTTACGTGATCGCAGCAGGCGCACCCACACTGGATGAACACGCTATCCTTTCGATCAACGACCTCGGCCCGGTCGGCAAATCATTTAATCGTGCGAGTCTCAGCTTTTCTGCCAGTGCGATCTTTGCACATACGATCCACGAAGTGATCTGTATTGGCAACTAAAACCCTACCGCGTTGTTGACTTGACTCGTCTAGACGAGTGTAACGTTTTCAGCTCGTGGTCCCTTGGGGCCATGACCTTCGGTGTACGACACACGTTGTCCTTCTTGAAGTTCGTCATAGCTGACGCCTTCCAAGTTCGACATGTGGAAAAACATATCCTGGTCAGTTCCGGTATCAATAAATCCAAAACCTTTGTCCGTGAGTCGCTTGATAGTACCTTCTGGCATTTCTAAAATCCTCAAAAAAATGTCACACACAGCGAGACTCGAAAACACCGTGTTCGAAACAGCCCGCTGTCAAAGAAGATTATTCTATCGGATCGAGCGACAGAAAACCACGACCCGAGGCAGGAATAAAGTAATCGATCTGGACTTAAATAATATCCTTGATCGGATCCACGTGCTCAACTCCCACCAATTTCTGGTTCAATCCCCCATAAAAATAAGCCAATTTGTTCGGATCGAGCCCCATCTGCTGCAAAACCGTGGCATGCAAATGTTTGACATGAAAGGGATTTTCGACGGCTGCTGAGCCAAGTTCGTCCGTTTTTCCGACACTTACACCGCCCTTGATCCCGCCTCCGGCCAGCCACATCGTGAAACCGTAGGAGTTGTGATCCCGCCCTGTGCCCTTGGCATATTCTGCAGTCGGTTGTCTGCCGAACTCCCCGCCCCAGACTACCAGCGTACTATCGAGAAGATTACGCTGCTTGAGATCCTTGAGTAAACCGGCTATCGGCTTATCCGTGTTACCAGCGTGGTAGTTATGGTTTTTTTGCAGATCACCGTGGGCGTCCCAGTTGGCATCGTTGTGATTTCCCCCGGAATAGATCTGGATGAAACGAACCCCACGTTCCACCAGCCGCCTGGCACGAATACACTTGCGAGCGAAATCCTCGGTCTGCGGATTATCGAGCCCATAGAGCTTCTGAGTGCCCTCGGTCTCCTCGCCAACATCCATTGCCTCCGGGGCATGCTGCTGCATCTTGTAGGCCAACTCGTAACTCGCAATGCGGGCAGCGAGATTCGAATTATCGATACGTCGCAACTGGTGCTGACGGTTTTTCTCAATCAAGCGGTCCAGCAGCAGTCGCTGGGTTGTCCTCTTCACACCGGACGGTGGTTCCAGGTCCAGGATCGGGGCACCCTTGGATCGCATGACCACGCCCTGGTAAGCAGCTGGCATATACCCGCTGGCCCAGTTTTTGGCGCCACTGATAGGCCCTCCTGTCCGATCAAGCATAACCACGAAACCCGGCAGGTTTTCGTTGACACTCCCCAGGCCATAGTTCACCCAGGAACCAAGCGCCGGGCTACCGCTCAACACCTTCCCGGAGTTCATCATCAACATGGCAGAACCATGAATCGGTGAATCAGCGGTCATCGAGTTAAGAAAAGCGATATCGTCAACGCAAGTGGCCAGATTGGGAAACAGGTCACTAACCCATTTACCACATTCTCCGTACTGCTTGAACTTCCATTTCGGCTCTACGATACGTCCCTTGCTCTTGCGACCACCACGGCCGAAAGTTTTCACATCAATGGTTTTACCATCCATGCCGTACATTTTTGGTTTGTAATCAAAGGTATCAATATGGCTGGGGCCACCATACATGAACAGGAAAATGACGCTCTTGGCCTGGGGCGCAAAATGCGGTGGCTTGGGCGCCAGCGGATTTTCGTAAGAGGATGCGCCATCTGCCGCCTGCGTCTGGTGCCCCAGGAAACCATCTTCTGAAAGCATCGAGAGCAGCGGCAAGGCCGTGAAGCCACCACCGGCCTGCCAGAGAAACTCCCTGCGTGTACGGCCACAAAAATCCTGACGAGGTTTCTTGGTCATGAATCAACTCCGGTTCCTAAATCTCTCAATCCAGGTAAATGAACTGGTTCGCATTGAGCACGAGTAAACAATATGTTTTCAAGGCATCTTCACGAGACAATAGCTCTTGTTTTTCCAGCTTTTCCACGAACTGTCGATCGGCCTTGATCTCCTGCTTTTCTGCTACATAACCCGTTGTAACACGAATCGCCTGGCCGATTTGCCGGTCCAGGTCAGCTGGCCATTGGGCCTGGAGTCGGGCCGCAAAGCTGGCTGACTGCTCTGACAGGAAGCGACTATTCAACATGTTCAGTGCCTGTGTCGGCACGGTCGTCGTCATCCGTACAGAACAGCTCGTGTCCGTATCCGGCGCATCAAAATTCGCCAGCATCGGATGACGCAGGGACCGCTTGACGTGAATGTAAATACTGCGGCGGACGGCATCCTCCGGAGACGAACGACCCCAGGCTGCTCCCGGCCTCGAAGCGGTTGCCAGGACTTCCTGGGGCAGGACCGGAAAAATACTCGGACCGAACATCTTGTCATTAAAGGTTCCGCTGGCAAACAGGATCGAGTCGCGAATTTCCTCGGCCGTTAAACGCCGCATATTAAAGCGCCAGAACTTCTCGTTCTCGGGGTCACTGGCAAGTGCCTGGGCATTGGCCTGGGAAGACATCTGGTAGGCATTCGAGAGCATGATCAACTTGTGCATCGACTTCAATCGCCAACCACGCTCGATCAATTCCGTTGCCAGCCAATCCAGCAGTTCCGGGTGAGTGGGTGGCGTCCCCTGGAAACCAAAGTCACTGGTCGTCCGCACGATCCCGCGACCGAAGTGATGCTGCCACAGGCGATTGACCATCACGCGCGCCGTCATGGGGTTATCCGGACTGGAGATCCAGTCGGCCAGTACGCGGCGCTTCCCGGAAGTCTTCTGCCCCTTGCTGTCCGGGATGGTTGCCGCCGGCGGATTCAGGACCTGTGGAAACCCTGGCCCAACTTCCTCACCCTGCAGTTGCGGGTTACCCCGCTGCAATATCCACGTCTTCTGACGCCCTCGCTCCGCAACCACCATGGCCAATTCTGACTTCAACTCCAACTTGGTTGCCTCGCTGCGCAACAGGTCCTGACGCAGTGTTTTCCATTGCATCATTTTCTGCTCGCCCAGCAATTCTTTACCGTACTTGTTGGCCACCCTGACCAACGATGACTCACCGTAATCGGCAACGAGGCGGGCATCGATATACTGTCCACCACCCGTTTGTCGACAATGAATGGCCAGCGTATTACGACCGGTCTGCAGTACATCCAGTGATTCCCCGGAAATATCGTGGGATTGATAGTTGGTGGTGTATCCCTTCAGCGTCTTGACCAGCTTACCGTTGAGATAAATCGCAGCGTCCTCGTCATGATGCAGATGGAGTACCAACTTGGTGGGAATTTCCGTCAGGCCAAAATCCTTGCGCAGCCAGATATTTGGACTGCGCCAAACGGTCCGCACGTGACTGCCCGGTGTCCCCTTGGTACCAAATCCCCCCGGCCCTTTTTTCCACTTGCTATCGTCATAGGCAATCTGGAACCAATGGTTCGCCGGTTTCTCAAACGTGTATTGCCAGGTCTGAGGCTGCTTGATGGAATCCGGCAAAACCACCTGGTTAAGAGGTCGATTTGGCTTGCTCGGCGCCAGTTTTTCACTCGGATACCGCTTGGCCATTGCGGAAACAAACTCTTTTTCCAACGCCACGATCCGCGCAGCCCACTGTTCTTCCCGTTTTGTCTTGTCGCGAATTTTTTCGTCCAACAGGGCCTTATCCCGAGCTGTCGAAACCGGCAGCAGGTTTGCCTTCCCCGAACCGTGAGGAGAAATATCTGAGAAGAACGAGAGCAGCGAGTAATAGTCCTTCTGCGCAATCGGGTCGATTTTATGGTTATGACATCGTGCACAACCGACAGTCATCCCCAGGAAAGTCTCGCTGGTCGTGCGCAGGATATCATCAAGGTAGTCATAACGGGCCAAGGGACGGTCGGCTGGCTCATCATCCCAGATACCCAGTCGATAAAACCCGGTTGCCGTCAAACTCTCCCCCGTAGGACCTTCCAGTTCGTCACCAGCAAGCTGTTCCATGATGAACCGGTTGAACGGTTTGTCCTGGTTAAAAGCGCGAATCACGTAGTCACGGTATTTCCAGATCAAGTCCTTGCGGCCATCACGTTCGTAGCCATTCGTCTCTGCATATCGAACCAGGTCAAGCCAGTGACGTGCCCATTTCTCACCATACTGCGGCGACTCCAGTAATTGATCAACGACCTTTTCAAAAGCCCGGGGAGATTTGTCCGCCAGGAAAGCGTCTATTTGCGCCGTCGACGGTGGCAAACCAGTCACGTTATAGTAGGCGCGACGAATGAGCCCAACCTTGTCAGCAGGCGCCGCCGGCTGCAAACCAGCAGCCTCCAACCCACGAAGAACGAATGCATCGATTGGATTACGGACCCAGGCCTGGTTAGCTGGACGTGGAACCTGGGGACGCCGAGGTTTCTCGAAGGCCCAGTGAGCCGACCAGGAAGCACCCTGCTGGATCCAGGCCTCCAGGGCCTTGATTTCTTCGGGCGTCAGTGGCTTACCCTCGGGCGGCATCCGTTCCATCTCGTCGGTGGAACGAACCCGTTTAAGCAACTCGCTGGCTTTCAAGTTACCTGGTACGACCGCAGCCAGTCCTGACTCCAGCGACTTCAGGGCATCCTCACGCGAACTCAGACGCAGGCCTGCCTCCGCGGCGTTGGGTCCGTGGCACTTGTAGCATCGCTTGGCAAAAACAGGCTGAATTTCGCGGACAAAATCAGTCACCTGGGGTTCTGCTGACAAGGAAACCGTCGTCAAACTGACCAGCATCCCGGTAATCATCGAGAAACCGCGTAAGTTGCCTGGAACTTGAATCCACATCTTCCTGTTCCTTACTTATCGATAACGACTTGCCCGCTGCTTGGCCATGCTCTTGGGAACCGACGTCCTGGAGGCTGGTAAGCGACTCCCCGGGGCCCACGAGAACTACTAGATCTTATCGCCCTGCATTTTTCTAGGCAATAACTATCACGTTCAGAACCTTACTCCTGCCTACCGACACCTTACCACACTGGTAATTTCAAGGGCGACGAAAATCGATACAACGTGATTGGGCTGTTTCACGGCCACACCCATGGTTCACCACCCAGTCGCTTACAATGGAATGGCCAGCGATTCGGCAATGACCTGCAGGACGGTATCGACGTTTTTAACCCGGACGATTCTGCTGCCGCCAAGACCGATTCACGTGACCCCAGTCGCGGCGCCGGATTACGTCATGGCTTTCTGTACGTGGAATTAATTGACCACCCGGGAACCAGCAAGGACCGTTTCCTGGTACGTTCCTACGCGACCAGGGACAACTGGGAAACACACGGCTGCCAGCGGCGCTGGGAAAAGTCCATCAAGGCACCCGACAAACCGTAAACAACTGCTACTCGCATCTCGCTAACCACCGTTACTGACCAGCCACGATTTCCATGCGAGCCACGTCTTCAGCGACCAACTCGAAATGAAAGACCTGCAGGTCACCCCGCATATGCTCCGCGCTGGTTGTACCCGTCAGGGGAATCATCCCCACCTGCAAGGCAAAACGGAAAACCAGTTGAGGTATCGTACAACCGTAACGAATTGCGATCCCGGCCACGTCCGGACCTGCCAGTACCTTGCGATTGGCCGTTAACAGTGAAAACCCCTGGTAAACCAAACCCTGGTCCTTGCAGAATTCTCGCACGTGCCGATCCCACCCCTGTGCCGCATAGCATCGGTTTTGCACGAAGGTCGGACGAATACGCGTATCCGCACACAACAAGCGAAGCTGCTCCAGCGTCACGTTACTGATACCCAGCATACGGACCTGGCCACGGTCGTGAAGCGATTCCATGGCCCGCCAGGCTGCCCAATCCTCTGCTGCCAGGCCGGTCGTACGCGTGGGGCCATGAAGCAAATAGGAATCGATCCAGGAGGTGCCCAGGTGTTCCAATGAACTGGCAAAGGATTGTTCCACCTGCGTCTCGATGGGATCATTGGGATCATATGGCAACCGGTGATCCTGTCCGCGCTGAAAGGTGAACTTGGTCTGGAGAAACAGCTCTTCCCTGGTGACCAGGCCAGTGTTGATCGCGGTGACGATCCCCTGCCCCACAGCCGCCTCGTGATAATGACGTCGCTGGTTGGCCGTATCGATCCCTCGAAACCCCTGCTCCAGCGCCAACTCGGCCAGTCGCTGCGTCTCGTCTTCCTTCCAGGCAGTACCATACAGGAAACGCGGTACGGGGTTCCCCTCGATCGACAAGGTAGTTTCGGTCATCACACGGTTCGACCTGAAGGAACTGGTTAAACAATTCAATGCTGCGTTGTATCGCTACCCCGGTAAACGATGCGCCACTCGGTTTTATCCGTAGTAACGGTCCCACTAAACCAGGAACCTTCATCTTCCTGACCATGGTGCGCCGTTTCCATTCCAACCACGACCTCTTCCTCGCGATCGATGACGTACCCGTTCGGAAAATGAGCCGTCATCAGTTCCACGGCCTTCTCACGATGGTTAACAGGCCAGCTGCTATTGGCGGGAATTGCGACCACGCCCTCATCCGCCGTTCTGAGCACGTAGCGCGCTTGCTGGCAGCCGGAAACAACAAGCAGGACAACAACGCCCGCAAAAAACACAAGTGACCGCATCATGCCGTAGCTCCACTGCGAACGAGTTCAAACCAGGAGCAGAACAGTAGTAAAATCAATTGTCGGGGACAAGACCGGTTCGCTAGCGCATCATTGTTTCCCGTTCCCCTTGCCAAGTTTTTCCCAGTGCAGGTTCCGGAATCGGGGTCGAGTCCCGGCCCAGCGCGTGCTGCCGATCACCTTGGCTCGGCGATCCCCGTGATAGGCACGCCAGCCCAGCAGATCGACCTGGCTCCAGTTCGCCAGCTTGTCTTTCTCACCGGGTACCTGGAATCTCTCCGCTGACAGGCTGACACTTTGCCAACTGTCACCACCCGGCAAATCGACAACGGCCACCAGTTCACGTTGCCGCCCCTGGTAACTACGAAAAAAATTCTCGTTGATCACCACGACCAGTTGGTTCGATTTTTCGGTTTTCACGTCGAACGCCAGTTTCTCACCTGGCTGGCCCTGCCACTTGGGATCGTTAATTTTCCGAGTCCAGTATTGCCAGTGATGGGGATTGTCAGCTGAGAGCAAATACCAGTCCTGGAAACCCCGGGAAAAATCGTCGATCAAATCACTCTTCTGATCCGTGGCGAGAATCCCGTGCTGCTGCAGTTCCCTGGGCGTGACCGTCTGCAGAAGCGACGTGAGGGCAAACGTCTCGGTAGGACGAGCGGATTGCACGGCGACCGGTTTCGGCAGCTTGTAATGAACGTTCGCAAAGGCAAAGAGAGGCTGATCTGTCGAGAGCACAGGCAAAGATGCAATCCAGCTGTCGCCCCCCTGTCGCCTGGCAGGGGCCGTGCGCCAAAAGCGAGCCATCGGATGCGGGTCAATGGAATAAAGGATATGCACCTGTTCCACCGGTGTAGACAGGTCCGGCCTGACCTCGATGCGGACAACATGGTCTCCCGTATCCAGGATCAGTTTCGAGTGTGGCGTGGAGGGAAAGCTGAACGTACCCTTGAGATGCTCGTCGAACCAGAGTGGACGGGTCACGGCGAAGGGGGGCGTAAAGCGATGGTTCAGGTGAGGGGCAAAGCTGTAACGAAGGTTCCCGTGTGGAATCAACTTACCGGTGCGAAAGGTATCGTCCATGACCTGGTGAAAGTCGTTGGTGGCACTTAGCCACAACAGGGGCGCCTGCACATGGGGCGCGTAGGACTGGAAGCCAAGCGTGGACCGGAAGAGTTCCAGATCACCATTAACCTGTCGCCTTCGCTGTTCCGGCAACAGGGCAAATGGAACGGTACGGAACCCCTGCCCTCCCACCGAGGGAGCCGACGCCTTGACCCGCTTGTCGGTGCCGGCGACGTAAAGCGTCAGGTTACCACCCATCGAATGTCCGTAGACCCCCAGTTTCCGGGCATCCACTTCTGGTTGTTGCTCCAGGAAAGTGAGTCCTCGTCGCGAGGCCAGGGTGAGCAGGTACCAGTTGTTATTGCGCGGCGACTCGACCGGATCAAGGTAAAGTGGTCCCGGTTTCAAGTTGGAATAGCCAGCAACATTTTTCTGGGTCGGATCCACCGCCCCCCAGTCGGTATTGGGGTCCCCTGCCCTGGCATTTTCCATCTCTCGCCCACCCCAGTTGATGGACAGGCAGGCATAGCCACGCTGCGCATAGTATTTCACTTCGTGCAAAAAGGCACGTTGACCACCACCGTGCAGATGGACCAGGCCAGGCAGCTTGTGGGCCCCCCGGGGAAAGGCGTAGAAAGCGGCCACTCGTGCCGGTTTCCCTTTAAAGGTTCCGACGTGATAAGTAACGTAGCGCAGGACCAGCCCCTCTTCCTGCCACTGCCGGACGATCTTAATCTCCAGCGGCTCCGCGGTCGGATCGACATCGGCCCAGAGGGCTGCAAACGTCGTCGGCACTTTTTCCTCGGCTGCGAGGGTAGCAGAAATTGCCAGCACGGTTATCAGGGTACACAATCGAATCATCAACTCTCTCCTCCTACGATGTTCACCCCACTAGTGTAATGCGGCCCGTTTTCTTCTGACAGCCCAGCGGTGTTTCTGTTTCACTCTTACGAGACGCTAAGCAAAGGCAGGTTTCAGTGGAGTCGGCTTTGCCTCGCAATCCGGGGCATGTTAACATCGGGAAATTCAAAAAGCGTCTTCCAAGTTCACGGTTAAATCGATGCAACGCCTGAAATCCCTTTATCGACAGATGAGCCTCCTTCTCGCAGGTCTCTGCGCACTGACCGGGACAGTATCCGCAGCTGATTTTTCACCGGCACCGGCAGGAACTTTTAGCATTGCGGTCATTCCCGATACGCAACACTATCGCGGAAAAGGAACCAAGGCCGAGCCAGGCAGCAGCCAACCGCTGAGCAATCGTATCTTCGCAACCTACGTGGACTGGACGGCTGCCAACCTGGAACAACAACGAATCGCTTTTGTCAGTCACGTGGGTGACATCGTCGACATCAACAATCGTCCGCAATGGACGCTGGCCCGCAGCATCATGGATCGCCTGCACGGCAAGGTTCCCTACGGGATCTC
>JAYGDH010000071.1:0-2848 GCA_046583055.1 Pirellulaceae bacterium
CTTCAGTAATTCAATCCTTGCCGGATCCAGCTCTCCACGCCCCACCACATCTTTCTCAATGGCGTCCAGGAATTGCCCGATCCATGCGGGACGTGACACCAGCAACTCCACGGCGCGCCGGCGCAGTGCCGGGCTTAACCCTGGCCATGCTTCCAGGATCATTCCCGCGATAGACTCTTCCTGGAAGGTTGCCAGCGTATCGATCATGGCGGCCTGCACCGGCGCCGGCTGCTGCAAATCCAACATCCGTGGTGCGAGGGTCCGAACCTGGGAAAACTCACCCAGGCGTAGTGTACGAATCGCCTCTACCCGTTCCTCGGCCTCGCGGTTTGCATCCGTGGCAATCCGGGAGGCATCTGCAATCAGGCCCGCCAATAAATCAGCTGCCTTCCCGCCGGCCGCTGCCAGCAACGCTTTCCTGGCGGTCCCTTTCTGTTTACTGGCCAGTGCCTGGACCCATTGCAGGGCAGTTTCCTTCTCATTGTCGTGCAGCTGGTTGATCCCCTGCAGGACCCCGGCCACCTCTCCTTGCTGGTTCGCGGCGCCCACCTGCCGGGCAAGTGTTTCCAGGAACCGCGTGCCTGGCTCCGAGCGTCGGAAAGGCCGATCGGCTGCCAGGCTCTCAAACAGCTGGCCACCGTCTCGTGCCAGCGAACTTAAAACGGCCATTCTCATCCATGGATCGGCAGCATCCTTGCGTACCAGCGTCTCCAGCGTCTGCAACCTGGATGCCGCCTGGATCTCACCGAGCGTGAAGGCCAGTTGGTATCGTACCTCGCGAACAGGATCGTCAGCCATGGCAAGCAACCGCGCCTGCACGGCGGGTGCCTCTTCCAGGAAGCTCTCGGCCAATTCAATGGCCTGTCGCCGGACGCTCGGGGATGCATCTGCCAGGGCGTCCAATACGATTGTTTCGGTCAACGCCTGGCGCATCTGCAAAGCGTGCAAAGCGACCAATCGTCCCTGCGCCAGACTGCCACCCGTGGCCATCTTTTCCAGGAGAGGCACAGCGGTTGGGTCCTGTCGCTCGTGCAGCAACCGCGACGCCGTTTCGCGGTGCCAGCCATTGCGATGCTGCAGCAGTTTCACCAGCCCGGCGGTCCCCAGGTCACCCAGTCGTGGTAGCTGTCGTGCCGGCCGATCGGTGCGCACCACGCGGTAAATCCTGCCAAGCTCGACTCCATGTCCCGGCGTCAGGTGTTTTATCATCTCCGGTGGCATGGCGAGGGTGGTCTCGATGACTTCGCGATGCATGTCCGCCAGGTAGAGATTGCCATCGGGTCCGTTAATTAACTCGACTGGGCGGAACCAGTTGTCTGACGATGCCAGGAACTCGGCGTCGTTGCTGCCGCGGCGAGCCACTTTCTGGATGCCGTCTCCCTCGAGCCGGGCCCGGTGGACGAGATTATTAGAGACCTCGCCGACGAAGAGGTTGCCGCGGTATTCCTCTGGCCACGCATCTCCCTGGTAAGCCACGATCCCGGTTGCCGAGGTAAAGAAACCACCGGCTGTCCCTCCCTCGGCCGATCCACGGTACTTACCGTCCACGCGCAGCCGGGTGCGCAGGATTCGCCACGGTTCCAGGGGACTCCGCCGAAGTAATTTCGTATGTTTTCCCTCGGCGGTGATATCCACCTCTGCAGCCTCGGCCACGAGGTAGGGACTCCGCACCACATACCGCGATTGGTAAATCACCTGTTTAAACGGATTGCTGTTACGACAGGTAAACATGTTGCCCCAGCTGTCGAACGCCAGGCCATGCTGCCCGGCGCCCGTCGTGGCAGCCATCTGGTACGAGCGCGGATCAAACTGGAAGCCCCGATTCTGAACATCAACTGCTTCCATGTCGGGATGCATCATGGACCGAACCAGGCCACCGGAGAAGCTCGTGCAAAGGTGAAACTGGTGATCGAGGCTCCACCTGATGGAATTGAGCCTCGCACCACCACCCCGCTCCGAGATTGCGAAGCCCGTGTAGAGTTTCTGTCTGACGTCCGCGCGGCCGTCTCCATCGGTATCCTTGCAAAAGAGCAGGTCGGGTGCTGCCGCGACCAGGACACCCCCGTTGTAACAGGCAACCGCGGTAGGCGAATTCAACTGGTCCACGTAGACGGTCGACCGATCAAAGATCCCGTCGCCATCACTGTCAACCAGCCGTTTAACCGTTCCCTGGCGGGTAATTTTCCAGCCAGCATGCTGGTGGTTGTACTCAGGAAATTCCACCACGAAGAGATTGCTGTTCTCATCAAAGGCCATTGCGATCGGGTCTCGCACCAGTGGTTCTGACGCCACCAGTTCCAGCCGAAAACCGGGCCGCACCTGCACGGCCAAGCGAGCCTGTTCCCGACTGCGAGGTTTCAGCTGCGGCAATTCCGATTTAAAATTGGCACCCTCCAGCGGATTCTTTTTTTCTTGCGCAGCGACAAATCCAGCTGCCAGCAAAGAAAGCAGCAATGCGACAGCTACACAATTCCCCGATCGTCCGGCAAACATTCATGTTTCCTTTGCAGCCTCGCTCAATTCCCACGCATTACGATTCTGGTATATTACACGAAATCCTTGCACTCTCATAATTCCACGTCCCCCTTCCCCCGCAACCTGCCACTCACTTATTTCGACAGGGTTCCTATCATGCTTGGGATTGGCTATGCCGACTGGGCCGCCATCGCCACCTACCTGGTGATTGTGACGGCCGCTGGCCTCTGGGCCGGCCGCCAGGTGCAGGGGATGCGTGACTTCGTGATGCCACGCACGTTTGGCAAGCTTTTCATGATGATGCATTCGTTCGGGACAGCGACTCACTCGGACCAGGCAGTGACGGTGGCCTCGAAGTGTTATACCAGCGGCC
>JAYGDH010000074.1:0-7693 GCA_046583055.1 Pirellulaceae bacterium
GGTATCTTCCTTGATGCGTCCGGCAACATCCCACTGTTCGTACCAGATTCCGTGCGGTTCGAGGAACTCCTGGATTTCCTGAACATCGGTGATTTCTCGGTTCTCGGCTTCAATCCGAATACGGGCCATGACAACATCTCCAAAACCAGGTGCATTGGTGGTTTACAATGATCAGCTTCAGCATACCAACTTTAGAGGGCATGTTCTATGCCCCGCGTCAGGCTTCAATCCGGGACGCGACGGCCTCTGCATTCAAACAGGAACTCGAATACTTCGATCTGTCGTTGGGCGTCCGCCAGGGTGTCCCCCCAGGTGTATAGCCCGTGTTGGCGGATCAGGAACCCATGAGTTAACTGCTCCGGGTGCTGTCGAAATCGTTCCGAAAGATCTGCGGCAAGTTGTGGGATGTCCTGGGTGTTATCAAAGATGGTGACCCATTCCTGGTGTTCGTGGGATTTCACATCGTCGAGTCCCTTCAGCATTTCGTAGTCAGTTATCGTGAAGCCACCCTGCGGGAAGAACTGTTCCGATAGCAGCGTGGCCCATACCGAATGCGTGTGCAGGATCGCCTTGGCCTGTGTCTGCTGGGCAATAGCTACGTGCAGCAGGGTTTCGGCCGATGATTTTGGTGCCTCTGGCTGTAGTGGCTGGCCCTGTGCGTTTACCTGCACGAAGTCATTTCGAGTTAATCGTCCCTTGTGCTTGCCACTGGCGGTCACGAGCAGTTGCAAGGGGTCCTGTTGCAGGATCACGCTGTAATTACTGCTGGTCCCCAGCGACCAGCCGCGCTGGTGAAACATGCGACCGATGTCGCAGAGAGCATCCTGGTTGGCGATTAATTCGGCAGGGCTGGTCATGAGAACGGATTCCTGTCTAGCTGTGCATGCGGGGCAGGGAATCACCCTGCTCGATGATCTGTGCTTCTTCCCGGGCCAGTTCTTTCAGTCGTTCGCGAACGACCGCGGGTGATTCGTAATCTTCTGCCAGTCGTACGTAGGTGCGATGATGACGTGCCTCGGATTCAAACAGGCTGTCGTAAAAGTGGGCCAGCTGCTGGTCACTGACGTGGTGACGTAACAGGTCAAAACGTTCACAGGAACGCGCCTCGATCAGGGAGGCCACCAGCAGCCGATCGACAGCACGTTGCGGTTCATTTTTCCTGACCAGGTCCTTGAGTTGTCCGGCATAATTGGCAGGTTTCAGACGGCGAAATGGAATGCCTCGTTCCTTGAGCAGGTCCAACACCTGTTGGAAATGTTCGAGCTCCTCGTTGACGATTTCAGTCATCTCTCGACAGAGAGGTTCGTTTTCCACGTAGGAGAAGAGCAGGTTGAGGGCCGTTCCCGCTGCCTTTCTCTCGCAGTGGGCATGGTCCACGAGTATTTCGTCCAGGTGCGATTCGACCTGGTCTAACCAGCGACTGCTGCTCTCGGACTGTAAATTCAACATGAGCTTGATGGCATTGGGCTGACGAGACGAGAAACGCTTAATCGCTCGATCGCCCCGGGGGAACTAATTGTAGCTTGATAAGTTGTCTATTGTAGCAACTTTATCCCTCCTGTCGTGACGGTGAGCACCTGGGCAGCTCCCCCTTCAGGAGCGCAAAAAAAGCCGCCCGTGCGAACCTTGCGGGTTCGCACGGGCGACTTCAGGGTGGGGCTGCTTGTGAGTCGGCTGACACTACGCCGTGTCATCCGTCCTACGGATGCAGAAGAAATGCACGTGGTGTGCCAATCAGTTCAATCCGGGGAAAATCATTCTGTTTCGGCCTTGAATGCCCCGGGGTTATTTGCCGGGACGCTGGCATCGTCCAAATGTGACGTCAACATGATGTCGCCGTGTAATCAAGTCGATCATTCCTGCCGGTGCAGGGTGGTTGGAGTTAGCCTGGCGTGTCACGTGGTTGAGCACCAGCGGCCATCACCAGTTGGGCGAGGACATCGTAGGATTGAGCGCCGACGACGCGCTGATCCTGGACCAGGTAGGTCGGTACGCTGGTCACGCCCAGTTGGCGTGAGCGTTGCCAGTCGGCGTCGACCTGGGCCTGGTAGCGGCGTGATTCGATAACATCGCGTGCTTCGCTCTCCGGCAGTCCGGCCTGCACGGCGATGTCAACGAGACCGGCGGCATCGGCGAGGTTTTGATCATGTACGAAATAAGCCTGGTAGAGAAGCTGGTGGATGGATGAAGAAGGACTGATTGCGTCAGCCCAGGTTCCCAGTTCCTGGGCGAGACGACTATTGTAGGTCATGGTGCGTTCTCCGAAGGGGAGTCCTGCTCGCTGCATGACATCCTGGAGGCGTGACTGGGCAGCGGCAATATCAAAAGGACGTCCTGCGAATAAATCCTGCAGGGTCATTCCCTCCTGGGGTGTATCGGGGTGCAGGGGGAAATGTGTCCACTTGATTTCGACATCAAAAGTCTCTCGTATTCGCTCGGCACGCACGGCACCGATATAACACCACGGTCAGACGTAGTCAGAGAAGACTTCCAATAACGGTGAATGCGTCATGGTAACGGATTGCTTTCAGGAGGAGAGAGGTTGCCAGGAGCCGTTGTCTGCGCTGCTGGCAACACATTGTTCGATGAATTCCACACCCTCGATGCCATCGTAGACATTGGGGAAGATCGTATCACGTTGGTCAACGGGTTGTCCGGTCGCATGAGCGATCATCTGGTCATAGCTGCTGCGATAGACATTGGCGAAGGCTTCCAAGAAAGCTTCCGGGTGGCCTGCGGGGAGTCGAGAGGCGGCGCTCGAGGCGGCGTGTGTGAAATCGGCGTTGGGGTTGCGTTCGTAAACCTGCATCGGTTTTCCAAAGCGTCGTACGATCAATTCATTGGGTGTTTCCTGGCTCCAGGCAAGTGAAGCCAGGCTGCCGTCGATTTCGAGCGTGAGGTCGTTGAGTCGACCGTGCGTGATTTGACTGACCGTGACGGCGCCCAGTACCGAGTTTGCGAAACGGACCAGGACGTGTCCGTAGTCATCGAGTGTGCGATCCGTGCGGAGGCTTTGCAGCTGAGCGGAAACTTGTTCGGGGAGCAGTCCGGTTGTATATCGAATCAACTGGTAAGCATGGGTGCCAATGTCGGCCAATGCGCCGGAAGGTCCTGCCCGTTGGGGGTCGGCTTTCCAGGCTCCCCGGGCCGGCGTGGTATCCGGTGGCAGGCCCCAGAGCCAGCCCTGGATGTAATGGGCACGAACAGCCTGGATCGTACCCAGTTCACCCTGCTTAATCATTTCCCGTGCCTGGCGGATCAGCGGGTACCCGGTGTAGTTGTGTGTCACGGCGAAAACGGCTCCCGTTTTCTGGACCAGTGACGCCAGGGCGTGTGCATCTGTCAGACGCGTGGTTAACGGCTTATCACAGATCACGTGGAACCCGGCTTCGAGTGCCGCTTTGGCGATCGGGAAATGTGTATCGTTGGGTGTCGCAATACTCACGAAATCAATACGTTCCTGTTCCGGACGGGCGTTTTCCCCGACAAGTAAATCCTGGTAGGAACCGTAGGTCCGGTCTGCAGCCAGTCCGAAACCAGGCCCGTAGGCCCGTGATTTGTCGGGATCCGAAGAGAGGACGCCCGCCACTAATTCGGCGCGCTGATCAAGCGTTCCAGCAGTCGCATGCACGCGGCCAATGAAACCACTGCCGCCACCACCGATCAGGGCCATGCGCAGCTTGCGATTGAGAGGTGCGTTGATAGCGGCCATGAAAGTTGATCCCTTGAAGATGGAGCCGGGTTGCCGGGGGAAGCTTACCGGGGGTTGTCGATGTGCTCACCTACCAGTTTCGAAATTCCCGGTAAATCAACCTGCTGGCCTTCCGCGGGGAACGGGTATGGTAGTAATCGCCAGGTCTCAGTGAAGGAGGCTGATTGGCCTGGCTGCAGGTTCTCCTGGGGCCCAATGGGTTCCAACTCGCACATCGGGCGGTCAGGATACCAGATCGACATCGTCAAGCCAGCAACCTCGTTGTAGACACGATTACGGTAGGTCGGAAACTGCTTGACAAACATGATGTTGTTCTTCATCAAGTAAGCAAACCAGCCAGCATAGCTGTCCATGCCAAGCTTCGGATACCGAGGTGCTGCCGTGATTTCCAGGAATTGATCACGCTTGCGAATGTTCGGGTCCTCTGGCCGAAAGTTGATTGCTGGTCCCGGACCGTACATGACATATCCATTGGGGAATCGACTGGGGCGTGTTAGTGGAATAACGCAGATTCCCTTGCCGAGGGCAAAAGTGCGACTCCAGTGGCAATAGGCGACCGGATCGCGAGAAACGTTCTTGATCGTTTGTCGACAGGTGAGGCGTGTTGATGTTGGATCCAGCGTGAAATCTCGAGTCAACTGGACCCCGGTCGGTTCATCTGGCTGGCTGGTTAACCGCGCTGAACGTGGCCCAGTGATGGTAGCCTGCCAACGGCCCATCCAGAGTTGAGGATGCTTGGGAATCGTTTGTTCAGGGCCGATATCAAAACGACCAGCGGTCATCGAGGGGCCTTTCTTTCCCGGTTCGTAGATGCCACCAGCACCCTTGGGATCCAGGTAGAGCACATTTTTTCCCAGCAGCGAATATTCCAGGATGCGACCACCAGCCGCCGGACAGAGGATCACGCGAGTCTGTTGGTTCTTCAGTTGCACGCAATCACGATAGCCATAGTAGGAGACCACTTCTGCCGCACGTGTGGTGGTCGCCGAATGGATCGCTGAAAGCGATACAAGTGCTAGCAGAACACGATAAGTGAGGATTCGAATATGCGGCATCTGAAAAGGTTCCTACAAGTTTCAAACGGGGTAGGTGAGCAGCTTGGGTGGTCTTGTTGATGCTGGCAATCCTACCCGATCGAGGCAGTGCTGTCAGGTCATGGGAAACGTCTGAAATACGTTGGTAGTGGCTAAAAATAGGGGACAATTGTGGAACTCGAACTGCTTGGAAAGCCGATACGTAGAAATGAGATGTGACTTTTCACGTCTTCAAAAAATCCCGTGATATGGAAAGTGTCCGTTAGTTAACGACTTCACTTGGGCGAGCGGTTTTATGATGCGTTACCGACAGCTGCTGTTTTTACTCTGGGCTTCTATTTGCGGGGTGAGCAGTCTGGCTCCGTGGGCAGTGGCGGCAGCCCTGGATGGTGATCCGGTGGTTGCCACGGCACAAGGAACGTTGCGAGGGAAGCGACTGGAATCTGGGGTACTTCGCTTTGCCGGCATACCTTATGCCCGGCCACCACTGGGTGATTTGCGGTTCAAGCCGCCGTTGCCTCCTCAACCATGGAAAGGAATTCGTAACGCACGTAATTTTGGACCAGTGGGTATCCAGGTCTACGATAATTTCTCGGGCGACTATTTCCTGAACCAGAGTGAAGACTGTTTGTCGGTCAATGTCTGGACCCCGGGAGTCGACAACAAGCGTCGACCGGTCATCGTGTTTATGCATGGTGGTGGTTTCCTGTTAGGGGGGGCCAATCATCCCACCTTGCATGGTACACAGTTCGCCCTGCGTGGTGATGTTGTATTCGTGTCGTTGCAATACCGGTTGAGTGTCCTGGGTTGGTTAGACCTGGAAGGGCTGGGCGGTGCCGATTACAAGCATTCCAAGAACGCCGGCTTACTGGACCAGGTACTGGCCTTGCGATGGGTCCAGGAGAACATTGCAGCCTTTGGTGGAAATCCTGATAACGTGACATTGATGGGTGAATCGGCTGGCAGTATTAGTGCCACGTCAATGATGTTGATGCCTGACGTTTGCAAGTTATTTCACAAGGTGATTGCCGAGAGTGCGACGTTTGCAGCCAATCGAACTCCGGCCCGTGCTCGCAAGGTTACGCAGGAGTTCCTGGACGAGACCGGGGCAGAGACGATCGACGATTTGCTGGCTTTGAATACCGACGAGATTCGAGAGGCGATTGACCGGTTGATTCGTCGTCTCAACTTGAAGGAACAGTTGTATTTTGAACCTGTACTGGATGGGGACTTGTTACCCAAGGACCCCTGGAAATATGTGGCCGAGGGGCATACCAAGGGCATTAAGCTGTTAACGGGAACTAACCAGTTTGAAACACAGTTCTGGTTGCTGTACCACCGCAAGGAAATGCGATTGCGATCACGACGAATCCTGGGCGGATTGTTGGTCGAGGCATTGGGAATTTCTCCCCATGATATGGCGGGCATGTTTGGCACGGTCCAGGAGGCTTACCCGGGCCGTACCAAGTCTGATATTTACATGGACATGCTGACCTTTGAGTTGTTCCGTTATCCCCATATTGCGTTATCGCAAGTACACGGGCAGCATACGGATACCTGGATGTACATGTTTGCCTGGAAACCTCCCAGGTTACATGGCATCGGTGCCTTTCATGCCTTGGAACTGCCTTTTGTATTCAATAACCTGGGTGGCTGGGAACGTATTCTCGGAGATAATCCACCGCGGCACCTGGCCCATGACATGCAGGATGCCTGGATTGCCTTTGCGCGTCACGGGGATCCGAACCATGGGAGCCTGAAACATTGGCCGAAGTACCAGGACACCGATCGTTGGACCATGATCTTTAAAGATCGTACCCGGTTGGAATCAGATCCGGAAAAGCGGTTGCGGTGTTACTGGCAAGAGCTCTGGAAAAGGCGACGTAACGGACTGCAGCCATCGGTGAAATAGGACAGGGGTATGATGCGAGCCGAATCGTCAAGTTCCCGGCCCGTTCGAATCAGTGTTCGAAAGAAGGTCTTCTTTTCCTGTGTGCTGGCTGTATGCCTGTGGGGGTTCCTGGAAATCGCCTGTCGCTTGACAGGCCTGGGTGCGACACGGGAAACGCACCATGATATTGCAAACTGGAAACTGCAGTGGGATTCAGATTTCTACGTTTTTGATGTGCAGCATGTCGATCCTGCTTTTAGTATTAACAGGGACGGCCTGCGAGATCGAACGCATGTCGAGAATGCTGCTGCTGACACCCTGCGTGTTGTTTGCCTGGGTGACAGTGTTACCTATGGTTATGGAGTTTCCTGGGAGAAGAGTTACCCGCGATTCCTGGAAAGGGAATTGAACAAGAGCGGGAATGTCGAGGTTTTCAATGTTGCCCTGCCGGGTTGGTCCACCCGTCAGCAACGGATCGCGTACGAACGAATCGTTCGTCGCTACCGACCTGATTACGTGATTCTTGGAGTGTGCCTGAATGATATCCCGGAGATGCACAATAATCTTGCCTCTCCGCCTCCACGTTTTGTCGGGATGTTGTATCGGCATTCCAATCTTGTTCGTTGCCTGTTGCCCGGGCAGCAACACGAGATTCGCCAGGTCGTGGAATTGTTCACTCATCCAGGTGCTCCTCGTGTGCGTGCGGCCTGGGAACTGGTGCTGAAGGAAATTCAAAGCCTGGCCCGGATGGTCGAGGCAGATGGTGCCCAGTTTGGTCTGCTCGTGTTTCCATTTCGCCGCCAGGTATTACCGGATCCGCCACCCGCGGGGCCCCAGGAAGAGTTTCGCCAATATTGCCAGACGGAAAAAGTTCGTTTCTGGGATGCTCGCGAGGCGTTACAGCAGCTGGGAACCCAGGGTTTTATTGATTATGATCATCTCTCTGCTGAGGGAGCCACGGCCGTGGCCCGGCAGATTTCGCAATCCCGGTGGATTGTACCGCATCCTGCAAGAGATGAACCGCTCCAGGTAAATACGGGGCAGACTGAATCTCCG
>JAYGDH010000015.1:0-6395 GCA_046583055.1 Pirellulaceae bacterium
TCCAGGATTTCATCCCACAGCACGAACCCGTATCGCTGGGCATTGGACTTGGTAATCATGGTCAAATGATTGCGGCGTGTGCGAGCCATGTCGAATCCGAATCGGAGAATCCGCTCGATTCCGCGACGCGTATGGATGGCCGTCTGAACAGCAACCTCATCTAGTGTTCCACGTCGAAACCGCCCCCCATTATTCACGTATTCGCCCTCGGAGTTTTCGCGGATCACGACCAGGTCAATGTGTTCGGATGTTTTATCTGTCAACACGCTGCGCAAGCCGGGGTAGAGCCTCGCGGGTCGTACACAGGCATATTGATCGAAAACCTGCCGGATGCGGACCAGTGGTGCGAGTGTCTCGTGATCCGATAGTTTCTCCGGCCATCCCACGGCCCCCAGCAGAATCGCATCAAATGGTTTTAACACGTCCAGGTAATTATCTGGAACGACCGTACCGGTCTGCCTGTAGAACTCGTACCCCCAGGGGAACGACTTCATTTCCAGTTGGAAGGTCCCGTCTTTTTCCTCCGCAGCTCGCAACACACGAACCGCCTGGTCAATGACTTCAGGCCCGATCCCGTCACCTGGATAGACTGCAATTTTATGGTTCATTGTTTTCATTTTTTCTTTTTCACATCGTGACCATTCGCCTCTGGATCCACTTCCTCTGTTTCCTGGCGAAACCCATCTAGCTCCTGCTTCAGTTTCCCGTAAGCAACCAACTGCTCTGCCTCCAGTTCTTCCAGGTAATTTCGGGAACTCTGCAAGTCAGCCATTGCCAACATTCCCACGAAACAGACCAATACCAGTACAACGATCCAGAAAACAACCTGGTTCAGAATGCCGGATACCATGGGACTTCCCATGAGCAGCAACCCGATCACCAACAATGTCCCGTTGATGTTCCGTCGACGTCGATCCAGTTGCACGAAATAATCATGGCCGCTGATTTCCTGGGGCAGTTCCGCCCTTTCCCGACGATCCAGGAAACTGCGCCACGTCAGCCAGATTGCAAGCACCGAAAGCAGCAGCCCAGTGACAATACTTTCCCACATGATTAATTAACAGCGCTACAGGTACCAGCAATACAGCTCCCGTCATTTTAACTGACGGAGCCACTCGTGAACTACCCACCCGACCCGGGCCAACGAGACTGCCGAGCAGTGATCGGGATTATCCTGCCGGGTATGCCAGTAAGAAGTTCGCCCACCAGGCCGGGGGTAATCAAAATCGATAATATCACAGGTGGGAATACGAGCGATCTCGTTCAATGGCAAATGATCGTCACGAATTTCATGCCGCCGTTGCTGGCGAAACTCCGTGACACCCAGTTTCCGAGCAACGGACCAAAGATCCTGCACCAGCGGACGAGCATATTTCCAGCTATTCACCTCCTGGTAGATCTGCAACTGTTCATCGGCAACCATGTCCAGCAGCACGCCCCAACGGTAGCGATGTGCAGGTGGATTCTCAAGGTAATCCCTGGAAAATCTTGTCGACCCAAGAAAATAGGGATCTCGGTCCTTCTGGAAGACAAATTCTTCCCCGTCAAAAAAAACGAAATCGACACCGTAGGGTCCCTTCAGCGCCGGCATGTAGTGAGCCATGCCGCACAACAACGCTACGCCACTGGCACCATCATTGGCACCGAGAAAAACACCTCTGCGCGCATTGGGATCCGGATCCTGGTCGGGAAATGGCCGGGTATCATAATGGGCGCAGAGCAGGATCCGATTCGGCCGCTCAGGATGCCAGCGTACGATCATGTTGTGCATGGTAACCCGGCTACCGTCTTCCGGATGACGGATATCAAACGACTGCAATTCCACCTTACCACCCAATCTTGTCAGGTACTTTTCCAGGTACTTCCGCTGCTGTTCCATGCCTTCCGAGCCACTGGCTCGTGTACCTATCGCACAAAGATCTTTCAGTACCTGGTAACTACGCTCCCCGTCAAAAGGCACGCGGCTCAAGAATTTCTTGTCAATTGATTGGTAGAGTGATTCCAGTTCAACCGCTGTACGACAGGCCAGCATCTGCCGACGCAACTTGGTATCCAGGTCACCGCGTTCCTGGATAATACGAAGAATTTCATTCTTGCGTCGGACGAGATTCTTTTCCTGGGAGTGACCATTCGTCTGGAACGTCAGTGAAACAACAAGGATCGCCAATCCAATCGTAATGATTGATCCCAAGACAAGCGGCTTGAAAGATTTCTTCTGCATTATTGGTTGTCCAACTGAGCCCATCGCTAAACCAGGCCGTGAAAAAAGAGGCCTCCGGTGCCTGCATTCTAGGCCAATCACTACTAGCGGCAAAGAGAACTCCTGCGGGCGACCTGTCTGTAAATTCCGTGGCAAGAAGCCCGTTTTCCATAAACACCGCTGGTTTTTTGACCACAATCGCTCGGCGACCTCGGAATGGTCAGAAGAAAGGGTTGTACGAAATGAACTCCAATGTGTTAAAATCATGCAGCCATGTCTCGGTGACAAACCGTGCAAAGCAATCTGGCTTGTACCGGCTGGCACACACTTCGATCACCAGAGCGGGAGATTCGGTAAATGCCGAACTTACTACGGTTAATGTGCCTCTGTGCCAGCATCGTAATGTCGGCAGCGCTCTCCGGACAGGAAACGCCACCGGCTCCAGGATCACCGGCAAAAACCACTGCGCCCCTCTCACAACCCAGCCCGGAACAGGTCTCTAACTGGATCCAGGACTTGAGCGCCCAGCAGTTCGTCGCCCGCGAAACAGCGACGCTGAAGCTGATTGAAGCGGGTAGTCCTGTCATTGCTGCCCTGGTCAAGAAACTGCCCGGAAGCAACCCGGAAGCAACAGCTCGTATTATTCACATCCTGCGCCAACTGGCGTTGGACGAGGAATGGACAGTCAACGACCCTGCACTGCAGGCACTGCAGCAGATCGCCAAGCAGGAAGGAACCGCGGCAGGCCGCCGAGCCACTTCAACCCTGCTCAAGCTGGGTGCCCTCCGAGAACAACGGGCCATTCGTGAAATCACCCAACTGGGTGGAAGCATTTCTCAATCCAGCATTCAGTTTGGCCTCCAACTGGTTTTTCAACGAGTCATCCATCTTGGTCCCCAGTGGCATGGTTCTCCCCGTGACCTGCAACGCCTCAAATGGATCCGTTCTGCAGAAGCCGTTGTTTTTGAAGGAGACCAGGTCAAGGACAGTTGGATGCCCCACCTGGCCGGCATGACGCAACTGCGCAGCCTGACACTCAAGCGTGCGGCCATCACGGACAAGGGAATGGAAAGCCTGGCCGAATTAAAAAACCTGATCAGTCTCGACATCAAGTACGTGCCGATCTCCGATTCCTCGGTGGCCACGCTGAAAAACCTGGCCCAGCTACGATACATCAAACTCTATGGCACCCAGATTACGAAAGAAGCTGCTGTTAAGCTGCAAAATGCGTTGGCGGCGGCCGAGGTCGATCATCGGAACGGCGCCTTCCTGGGTGTCGGTTGTCCACAGCCACCCGAGCCCTGCATTATCACTTCCATTCAACCTGGTACCGCTGCCGAGAAGGCCGGCCTCCGCACCGGCGACTGGATCGTGAGCTTTTCCGGTGAATCGGTCCGTGATTTCAATGACCTGAAGAAACTTATCGGGCAATGGCGTCCCGGTGACAAGACCACTGTCCAGATCATGCGAACCAATTCCCCGAAGTTCAGCAACCTTCGAAAAGGGGACAAGGTCACTGCAGACCTTGATGTGACCAAGCATCCTCTCGGCTTAAAACTCAAGAAGCTGGACGAGAAATCACCCTGGTACCAAGCCGGGTTACGTGCTGGCGATGTTATTCACAAGCTGGACGGTGAACGCATCCGTGATACCGAGACACTCAAGAAAGAGCTGGTCGCAGCCACCCAGGGAGCATTGCTCCAGGTCATCTACTACCGCCAGCCCCAGCTGCGAAAGTACAACCTTGAACTGGGCGCATGGAAATAGGCACTAGCTGGCGGCAACAAAGAAATCCGTCACACGTCGAATGGCATCCAGCAGGTGACGGGCAACGGAATAGTGCCCTCCGGAATACCAGACAATTTCCGGTTTCCCCAGGGCCTCCCACAGGGCCGACGTACAGGGCCTGGGGATAACTTCATCCTCCCTGGCGTTCAACATCAGGATTCGTCGACCCCGCACGTTGCTGCCGTATTGAACGGGATCTATCGACGCCATCGCACCCAGGAAATCTTCCCGGGTCTTGCCCTGTTTCAACCAGTGTTCACGAATCTCCCGGACTTCCGGCGACTCCCAGGCAATGCGGCCTATATCACCCCCGGCCAGCAACAGGCAAACATGCTTCAATCGTGGTTCCACGCCCGCCACGAGCGCCCCCGTGATACCTCCCAGGCTGATACCGAATAATCCAAGACGCTCCGGATCAATTTCCTGGCGACTGCCCAACCAGGCCGTCGCACGCCGAATGTCCAGGACTGCCTGAGTCATGCCTGCCACCGTAAGTTGAGGATCCTTGTCAATCATGCGACGGGCAACTCCCGCAACGCGTCGTGGACCGTAATACGGCATCTTTACCAACATGGCCGCGACACCACGATGTGCCAGGGCATGACAAAACATTCGGGACAGCTGAAAATCACCGCCCAGGATATGCAGCACGATCACTCCCGGTACAGGATCCTTACGATGGGGTCGGTAATACTCACAATGCACCGTGTTATTCTGGGCATGGGGCGTCACCACGGGTGACGGAAAGGTGACCCGTGACATGGACAGCTTCGTGAACACTTCTCCGAGATCGACCCGTTCAAACGGAAACTCATGCTTTTCCAATCGAAAACGGGCAGCAACGTTCCGCGGTTGCGGCGAGGGCGAAAAGGTCACTTTGCCCGTTTCCTTTTCTCGTTGCGGAGGAGCCGCCAGCCCACTCGAGCTGCAGCAGGCAAGAACCAGCCACAACAGTCCCAGGTAGCGGTAAATAATTAATCGCATGTGCAAAACATCCGAAAAGTACTGGACCCAGCGAGAATCACTCAACACCCATTATACGACACTTCGCAGCAACAATAATATACCGCCATCAGCCATACCGTGATGGAACCTTTTCCCCGCCAATAAGGATCGCAAAAAGAGGTGAAAAAATCGGCCGTATCGGCTATCCTAGGAGAAATTGAAGGTTGTCGCATTTCATTTTCCGTTCCAAATCAACCGATCACTTCCCACCGTACTGGAGCACACCATGGCCAACCCATCCCGACGACAGTTCAGCCAACAGGTGGTTGGATCATTGCTAACGTTTTCCCTGCTGGAAACCCTTTGTGCCCAGGACCTTTTCTCCGCAGAAGTAAAACCAATCGTCACGAAATGGCTAAAAGACCTGGACGCCATGGGGAAACAGTTGCGGGGCAGCAAGCTGAGCCAGGTGCAATGGCAGAAACAGGTAGAAACGCTCTTTAACCAGATTGAACTCGAGCAATTGCTCACCTTCATTGATTTCAAGAAACGGACGACAAACTTCCAGTTCCGCGACAAAGGTGAACGCGCGATGCAATTCAAGTTCCCCGAGGTCGAGGGGCTTCCCACGCAGCTTGTCTTTGGACACCAGATGTTCGGCATGAAGAAGAACCAGTCCGTGGTACCTCACGGCCACAACAACATGGCCACCGCGTTCCTGGTCCTCAAGGGAGACTTCCACGGTCGCCACTACGATCGATTGGAAGACGCCAAGGATCATTTCATTATCAAGCCAACGATTGATGGACAATTCAAGACAGGTTCTTACTCGACCGTGTCCGACGAAAAAGACAACATCCACTGGTTCAAGGCCACCAGCGACGAGGGATATATCTTTAATATTCATGTCTTGAACATTAAACCTGGCGTCAGTGGGCGTGTGTACCTGGACCCGAATGGCGAGAAGCTGGCCGGCGGAAAAATTCGTGCCCGGAAGATCAAGTCTTCAGAAGCGTACAAGCTGTACGGCTAGCACGACATTCGTGTTTCCCGGCTCACCAAGAAAGATCGTGCTACCCGACCCATGAAGACGACTCAACTGAACCACGTGGCGTTACATGTCCAAGATGTTAAAACTAGCTGTGACTTCTATTCCCGGATTCTCCAACTGGAGTCCATTCCACGACCAGATTTCGATTTTCCCGGTGCCTGGTTCCTGCTGGGTGCAGACCAGGAACTGCATTTGATCGGCGGGCGGGAACTCGATGTCATCGGCCACAATCGGGGAAACCATTATGCCCTGATGGTGGATGATATCGATGCCTGGGAGCAGCACCTGGTGGATCAACAGGTCGAGTACTTACCACGGCGAACCCGACCCGACGCTGCAACCCAGATTTTCTTCAAGGACCCGGATGGACACGTGATTGAATTATGTACGCCGCCACCCGGTCCTGCCCCG
>JAYGDH010000037.1:0-14925 GCA_046583055.1 Pirellulaceae bacterium
GTTTGAACGCTGGAGCCAGGCGGACTATTTTGGCCTGGCCGCCGTTTTTGCCCGGGTGGGGCGCAAGGGTGGTTTTGCCGACGCAGAAGTGCCCACGAACGAAGTGATTTATCTCAAGGAACGTGGCCAGGTTGTTCATCCACGTAGCGGTAAGCCGATTGGACCGCGACCGCTGGGCGGGCCTGATTTCGAATTGAAGCGGTATGACGATCCACGTCATAGCCTGGCACGTTGGATGACACGGCAGGAGAATCCATACTTTGCACGCACCATGGTCAACCGGATGTGGGCTCATTTCCTGGGACGCGGTATTGTCCACCCGATCGACGATGCTCGCAGTACCAATCCACCGAGCAATCCCCAGTTGCTCGATGCGTTGGCGCTGGATTTCGTGAAGCACCAGTACGACAGCAAGCGATTGATTCGCAATATCTGCAACAGTTACGCTTATCGATTGGAAGCCACGGTACTACCAACCAATGGTGACGACCTACAGTCCTTTGCCCGTTTTTACCCGCGGCGATTACAGGCGGAAGTTTTGCTCGATGGTATCAGCCAGGTACTGGCGGTCCCGACGAAGTTTGCCGGGGTACCGGCTGGAACCCGTGCCATTGATTTGCCGGATGAAAATGTCCCGGCGCATTTCCTCACGGTATTCGGTCGTCCGGCCAGGACATCAGCCTGCGAGTGTGAACGGATTGATGCCCCCTCGCTGGCCCAGGCCCTGGAATTTGTTAATTCCAAGGAGATCCAGGGAAAACTGACCGCGGAAAAAGGTTACATCCAGCAGTTGTCCATGAACAAGAAACCTCATGGTGATAACGTCAATGATATTTTCCTCCGCGTGTTTGCCCGTTTACCACGGGCGGAGGAGCAGAAGTTAGCCGTGGAATTCCTGGCAGGGGAAAAAGATCGTGCGGAATCGTATCGTTCCCTGCTCTGGTCCCTGCTGGCAACCAACGAGTTCCTGTTTAATCATTAAGACCGGGAATGCCGGGTGATGAGGAGAATCCAGATGCTGCGAGTGGACGGCGAGTCATTCAGAAACTGTGATGGAATTTCACGACGAAATTTCCTGCAGCTGGGTGTGCCCCTGCTGGGGATCAGCCTGTCTCAATTGTTGCAACTGGAGTCGCAGGCTGCTGTCGGTAGTTCCGGGAGCCCGAAGTCCCTGATCGTGTTCTGGACGCATGGCGGGATGAGTCAGCAGGATACGTATGATATGAAACCGGCTGCTCCGGCAGAGTACCGGGGCATGTATCAGCCGATTGCAACCTCGGCACCGGGAATCGTGGTGGGTGAGCGGTTCCCACTGCAGGCCCGCGTGATGGATCGCCTGGCCCTGGTGCGTTCGGTCCATCATGAAAATGGTATCCATGCTCCTTCGGCCCACTGGATGCAAACCGGTTATTTCGGGCCTACGTTGGCCCGTAATGCTCCTCAGAAACCATCCTTCGAGTCTGTCATCTCGCGTTCCCTGGGACCGCGGCGGGCCCAGATGCCAGCCTATGTCACCGTGCCCAAGTCCGAGGCTTTCGGCTACCAGGGGTCGGTCTACCTGGGCAAGGCCTACAATCCTTTTGAAGTCGGTGGGGATCCGAATGGCAAGGATTTCAAGGTGCCGAACCTGTCCTTACCCAGTGGCTTGACGCTGAACAGCGTGCAGTCTCGTCGCCGCTTGCTGGGCAAGTTCGATACCCTGCGACGGGATATCGATCAATCGGGTGTGATGAAGGGCCTGGACACTTTCAAGCAACAGGCACTCGAGATGGTGGCCGGGGACCATGTTCGCAAGGCTTTTGATATTGGTAGTGAATCACCCACCTTGCGGGACAAGTACGGGCGACACCAGTATGGCCAGAGTGCTTTACTGGCGCGGCGACTGGTCGAGGCCGGTACTCGTTGCGTGACGATCAACACGGGATACTGGGATCATCACAACGAGATTGAAAAGGGCCTCGAGGAACACCTGCCCCCGCTGGATCAAGCCATTGCCGCCCTGGTGGAAGACCTGGAAGATCGTGGCATGCTGGATGACGTGGTGATTTATTGTGCCGGGGAATTTGTCCGAACACCGTTGATCAATGGTCATGCCGGGCGCGATCACTGGTCCAATTGTTTTACCGTGATGTTGGCTGGCGGCGGAATCCAGGGTGGTCGTGTCGTGGGGGCCAGTGAGAAGTTCGGTGGTGGTGTCAAGGAACGCCTTTCCACGCCGCTGGACGTGCTGGCCACGATCTATCATGCACTGGGTATTCCGCTCGGTACGCACTACGAGGATTCGACCGGTCGACCGGTCAGCATCGTGGGAAGCGGTAAGCCGATCCACGAACTTTTTTAACATGGCCCAGGGGCTGCTACCCGCCGGGTTTCTTGTGGCGGGGGAGAGAATGGTTCTGATGATATTTTCCCGCTACCTGCTGCTGACAGGGTCCTGCCTGGCCGGCCTGCTGGCTTCCACATTGCAGGCCCAGGAAGAATTCAGGATCAAGGATCATTACGTGAAATCGGAACAGATGATTCCGATGCGTGATGGCGTCAAACTGTTTACCATCATCTACAAACCGAAACAACATGATCGGAAGTTGCCGATCATGTTGTTTCGCACGCCTTACTCAATCGGGCCTTACGAGCCTGATCGCTTCCGTCGCACGCTGGGACCATCAGACCAGTTTGCCCGGGACGGATACATTTTCGTCTACCAGGACGTGCGTGGAAAATTCAAATCCGAGGGCCAGTTCGATGTCATGAAGCCGCTGGCCAAGAAGCCCGCTGGCCCCCGGGACACCGATGAAAGTACCGATACCTACGACACGATCGAGTGGTTACTGGATCACCTTCCCACGCACAACGGGCGTGTTGGGCAATGGGGTATTTCTTACCCGGGCTGGCAGACCGTGATGGGCATGATCGATGCGCATCCGGCTCTCAAGGCCTCTTCGCCCCAGGCGTCACCGGCGGACATGTTTATCGGTGACGATTTTCATCACAATGGTGCCTTTCGCCTGATGTATACCTTCCACTGGCTGGCCTTTAACGCGGCCACGCGTTCGGGAGTTCAGGCCCAGGCCGACAAGCCGGTTTTCAGTTACGGGACACCGGATGGCTACCAGTTCTTCCTGGACCTGGGGCCCGTGGCCAATGTCAACAAGCGTTATTTTAAGAACCGTGTTCCCACCTGGAATGATTACATGCAGCATGGATCGCTCGACGCTTACTGGAAAAAACGGGATGCCCTGGCTTACCTGAAGAACATCAAGCACCCGGTACTGAACGTGGCCGGCTGGTTTGACGCGGAGGATTTTTACGGGCCGATGGGTATTTACTACACCATCGAACGGGAAACACCCAGGAACCAGAACCTGCTGGTGGTGGGGCCATGGAAACATGGTGGCTGGGCGTTTGGCAAAGGGGATTCACTGGGAGATATCCGCTTCGGCAGTAATACCTCGGAATACTATCGACGAGAAATCGAGTTTCCTTTTTTTCAGTATCACCTGAAGGGCCAGGGCAAGGCAGATCTCCCCGAGGCAATTGTTTTCGAAACCGGTTCCAATCGCTGGAATCGTTTTGATCATTGGCCGCCCAGGGGAGTGGTGCCGAGGAATCTTTACTTGCGAGCGAACCAACAGTTGTCATTCACGGCGCCCAGTGGTGCGGCGGGTGTTGATTCCTTTCCCAGTGATCCGCGCAGGCCGGTTCCGTTTTCTGCCGAGATACGTAACACCCAGGGACACACCTGGATGGTCGAGGATCAACGGTTTGCCTCCAGGCGACCCGACGTGCTGACCTATGAAACTTCCCCGCTTACCGAGGATCTGGTGATTGCCGGACCGATCATTGCCAGCCTGCAGGTTGCCACGACCGGAACCGATGCAGACTGGATCGTGAAATTGATCGACGTGTTCCCGGAAGATACTCCTAACGATTCACCTCGAGGGGAAGAAATCCAGATGGGAGGTTACCAGATGCTGCTGGCGGGTGAGGTCTTTCGGAGCAAGTTTCGAAACAGTTTTGAAAAGGCCGAGCCGGTCGTGCCGGGTGAGATAACGCACCTTGAATTCGATCTGCGTGACAAGCACCATTGTTTTCTCAAGGGGCACAAGATCATGGTCCAGGTGCAGAGTAGCTGGTTTCCCGTGATCGGTCGTAACCCGCAGAAGTTCGTGGATATCTATCATGCCAGTGAGGCTGACTTTCAGCAGGCCACGCACCGGGTATACCGGTCACAGGAAAAACCCTCGTTCCTGAAGTTAAATGTGTTGCCGGCAAAGTGATATATCGAACGTTTTTAACTGCCCGGGCAGTGATTTTTGAATTGTGACCGTTTTGAAATGCCGATACAATGCATGGTTAATATGTCACGTATGATTCCAACTGCCGTCTGCCCGGGTCCTCATCTGTCTGTTGGCAGGGAGCCTGGATCCCGTCGCGAATTCCTGCGAGCTGGTTTGACTGGCTTTACGACACTGGGACTGGCTGAGCTCTATCATCGCAGGGCCCTGGCGGCCAGGCCTGATAAGCAGGAGAAGACCGCGGTTATCCTGGTCTGGTTACGTGGCGGCTGCAGTCACCTGGATACGTTTGATCCCAAGCCGGATGCCCCGACCGAGTACCGGGGACCCTATACCCCGCTGCGCACAAATGTTCCCGGGATTTTCCTGACCGAGTTGTTACCCAGGCTGTCCAAGATTGCTGACAAGTACGCGCTGTTGCGATCCATTGCTCACGGGGGAGGTGGCCATCCCGCCGGATCCCTGCGTGTGCTCGGTGGAGATCCCGCGAACCAGGACAAGCTAAAACCGGTTTACCCGGACTGGATGTCGATTGTTAGTTACCTGCGTCGTGATCCCACGCGCCGGATTCCCAACTACGTGGCCGTCAATCCGGTTGATCGCTATGACAGTTTCACGATTGCCGGTCCCACTTACCTGGGACCCGCCTATGCACCATTCAAGGTCACCGGTGATCCGAATCATCCCAACTTCGAGGTTCCCAACGTGGGGATGAAGGCAGACCAGGTGGCCCGTTTCCAGCAACGTGTTCAGCTGAAAAGTAACTTTGACCGGTTGCGAAGTGCCATCGACTCGACGGGGATGATGCAGGCCCTGGATGCCTACGAGGCCCAGGCGATCCGGATGTTGACTGAACCGGAAGCGCATGATGCGTTTGACCTGTCGAAGGAGTCAGACCAGGTGCGCGAGCGTTACGGTCGCAACCAGTGGGGGCAGCAATGCCTGATGGCACGTCGTCTCGTGGAAGCAGGCGTGGACGTGGTGGCCACGGAGTTCGATGGGCCGCTGTGCGGTCGTGTTGCCAACTGGGATGACCACGCGGTCAATCACCATGTGTTCCAGGCCATCAAGCACCGGGCGCCCTTTTTTGACCAGGCGGTCTCGGCCCTGATCGAGGATGTTTATCAGCGCGGACTGGATCGACGAGTCATGGTAATCGTGACCGGTGAGTTTGGTCGTACGCCCCGGATTTCTCATGTTGCCAGCAGTGGTGGCGGGGTTGCCAGTGGTGCCAAGGGAACGGTTCAACCCGGTCGGGATCATTGGCCTCGCGCGAACACGATGCTGTTTGCCGGTGGTGGAATCCAGACTGGACAGGTGATTGGTGAGACCGATGCCCGCGGGGAAGATCCGGTCAGTCGGCGGGTCGGTCCCGGGGATTTCCTGGCGACGATCTACCAGCACCTGGGTATTGATTTTGACCACCTGGCGCTGCCCAATTTCGCGGGCCGCCCGGTTCCCATTCTCAGCACGGGAGCCCCGATCCCGGAACTGAGGCGAACCAGTTAAGCCAGCAGTCCACGGATGACTTTTCCGTCCTGGCCATCGAGCAAGGTCTGTTCGCGACCATTTTGCTTGTAGCTCAACTGTTGCGGCAGCAGGCCGAACAGGTGCAGCAGGGTAGCGTGGTAGTCAAAGTGATTGACAATGTTTTCCACGGCATGGTGTCCGAATTCATCGGTGGCGCCGTAGGTTCCGCCGGCCTTGAAGCCCCCGCCGGCAACCCACATGCTGAATCCGAACGTGTTGTGATCACGGCCGACATTCTTCACACCGGTGTCGTTCTGGATCACGGGCAGTCGCCCCATTTCACCACCCCAGTGGACAACCGTTGAGTCGAGCAATCCTCGTTGCTTGAGATCCTTGACCAGGGCAGCGGCTGGCTGATCCACCTTGGTTGTTGACTCGGGCAACCGGTTCATGATACTGCCATGATGATCCCAGTACTGGTTCTTGGTGAATAACTGGACAAACCGGACGCCGCGTTCGACGAGGCGTCGGGCAATCAGGCAACGGGTACCGAATTCCTGGGTGGCAGGGTTATCGATCCCATACATGCGATGGGTTGCCATGGTTTCGCGACCCACGTCGAGTGCTTCCTGGGCAGACGTTTGCATTTGCGTTGCCAGTTCCAGGTTCGCCAGTCGAGCCTGTAATTCCAGCTCGCGTGATCGCTGCTGGAAGTGTTGGCGATTGAGTGTTCCCAGTAACCGGAGATAATTGTCCTGGACCTTGCCCTGGAGTTCCTGGGGTGGTTGCAGGTTGAGGATGCGTGGTTCCACGGGTCGAATCACCGTGCCCTGGAACAGCGACGGCAACCAACCGTTGGACCAGTTGAGAACACCCTCGACCGGTAATCCCTTGGGATCGGTCATGGCCACGTAGGCGGGCAGGGAGTTCGTTTCAGCGCCCAGCCCATAGGTCAGCCAGCTTCCCAGCGCCGGCCGTCCGGATTGGGTGCGCCCGGAGTTCATGGCATGGATGGATTGTCCATGGTTGTTAACACCGGTACGCATGGACCGGATGACCATGATGTCATCCACGATTTCACTAAGGTGTGGCAACAGTTCGGAAACATCGGTTCCACCCTGTCCGTACTGTTGGAATTTCCACGGGGATCCCAGCACGCGTGAACTGGCCTCGGCCGCGTTATCGTACTTGATCTTGCCGGGGAACTTTTTCAGGTGCAGCTTGTTCAGCAGTGGTTTCGGATCCAGGAGGTCGACCTGGCTGGGGCCACCCTGCATGAACATCGAGATCATGGCCTTGGCCACGGGTTGCGTGTGCGGTGCCTTGGCTTTCAGGCTGTAGCTTTGCAGGCCCAGGTCAGGTTTGAGCGGCTTTGCCGAGGCACCCTGTTGCCGGCCCAGCCAGGCAGCGGCCAGTGGTGCCAGGCTCATGGCGCCGCGGGCCAGGAAGTGTCGTCGATTGGAAAGTGGTTGAATGTTTTCCCGCATGCGGGGATCCTCTATCGTCAGTGACTAATCGATGTAAATAAATGCATTGGCACTCATGATGGCCTGGCAGGCGCTGGCCAGTGCCCGCTGTCGTGCCGTGGCCGCGTCCAGCTTGCTGTCCTGCTGCTGGAATTCACGCTGCTGGTCCTGGACAAATGCCTGTAATAACTGGTTGTTTTCGGGGGTTGGCCGGCTGCCATAGGCCAGCTCCCAGGCACGATCGAGTTGCGCGGCGAGCTGGTCGCCGGATTCGCGAAGCACGCGATCGGCGAACTGCCGGGAGTACTTGATGATGAACTGGCTGTTCATCAACAGCAGTGCCTGGGGCGCCACGTTGGAAAAATTGCGCTGAACACAATTCGGGGAAAGCGTCGCCAGGTCAAACGTTTCCAGGACGGCCAGCGGTCGCGAACGACGCACCTGGACGTATACGCTGCGGCGGAAGTCCTCGCCCTGCATGGGGATGACCTTGGTGGGCTTGCGTTCGCCATCCAGGAACTCGATGCCCACGATAATCTGACCGACGGCATCTTCCATCACCGGAACGGGTGGCCCAAACATTTTCTGGTTGAGTTGCCCACTGACAGCCAGCACTGAATCTCGTATCGCCTCGGACTCCATACGCCGCATCGAGCCGCGGGCGTAAAGCCGGTTTTCCGGATCGATTTCATCGAGTTCAGACGTGCGCTGTGATGACTGGCGAAAGGCGGTGGACGTGACCAGCAGGCGATGCAGGTGCTTAAGTTGCCAGTTGTTGCGAACCAGCTCATCGGCCAGCCAGTCGAGCAACCGGGGATGACTGGGACGTTCACCCAGCTGTCCGAAATCACCGGCCGTGTTCACGATACCGCGACCGAAATGATGGAGCCAGATACGGTTGGCTATCACCCGGGCGACCAGCGGATGTTTTCCACTGGTCAGGTGCCGAGCATAAGCCAGTCGTCGTCCGGTCGAGTCCAGCGTTGCATCGTTGGCTGGTATGGTGAGCGGGTGCTGGTGATTCAGTATCGACAGTTCCCCGGCCTGGACCTGCTCGGCCGGTTGGTCATGGTTGCCCCGTCGAAAGAGGAACGTAGCGGGAACATGGTTCTTGGACTCCGTGAGAGCGCGGATAAAAAGTTCCTTGGTGATGGTGCTGCGAATGTTCTTGGCCTTCTCAGAGAAATTATCCAGTTCCTTCTTGGAATCGATGGTCTTGACCTGGTTGGCCACCTGGCGATAGTGGGCAACTTGCGTGGCTGCTTCCGGGGCGTAATCTTTTAGGGTCGTAGCGGTAACTGCCGGCCCGGGGAATTCCTTGAGCAGCGCTTGCTGGACCTCTGTCCGTTGCTTTCCCGGTACGGCCAGGGCCGCGGTGACGGCAGCTTGTTGTGCCGTGGACAGGGCTGCCAGTTGTTCCTGCTGGACCCGCTGGAGATGGTCCATTTCTTTTCTTGCGGCAATTTTTTCGATCGCGGCGGCCCGCTGAGAACGCTTGCGATTATAAAGGTAGAGAGATCCACTGCTGATCTTTCCCACGTTGGGATACTCATCCAGCAGGGCGACCTGTTGCTCGGTACGCTCCTTGGCAGGTTTCTCGTAGGCCGCCTTGAGCGGTCCACGCAGGGCTTCCGAAAGGATCAGCAGTTCTTCTTCAAGCGTTCGCTTCAGGTGACCCTGGAGTACGACGTCTCGTTCCTTTTCGACTGCCTTGGCCCGGGCTTCAATCTCGCCTGCCTGCTGCCGATCCTTCTCCGTGTAGAGTGAAATGCGTCGCTGGTTGGGAGTTTTCCACTGTTTCCAGTCGAGCGACGGTTCGAAGATGGCACGCAAGCGATGGTAGTCAGCATGGCTGATGGGATCATAACGGTGATTGTGACAACGGGCACATCCAACGGTCAGCCCCAGCAGGGAAGACGAGACGATCTTGATCGTATCTGCTATCACCTCGTTACTGGCCACCGCCCGATCAACACCGCCCGAGGCAGTGCCATCCGGTGCCATCCGCAGGAATCCCGTGGCGATTACCTTTTCCCGCTGGGAAGGTGTCATGTTCTGATAGTTGGAAGTTACCAGTTCGTCGCCTGCCAGTTGCTCGACGATGAACTGGTTGAAGGGCTTGTCCTGGTTCAGGCTGCGAATGACGTAGTCTCGATAGAAGTAGGCGAATTCACGTACTGGGTCCTTCTCGCTGTATCCCTCGGAATCCGCGTAGCCGGCCGTGTCCAGCCAGTGGCGTCCCCAGCGTTCCCCGTAGCGTGGCGAGGCCAACAGTCGGTCGACCAGGCGCTCATAGGCATTGGGCCGGTCGTCCTGCAGGAAGTCCTGGACTTCTTCCGGTATGGGCGGCAGGCCCAGCAGGTTGATCGAGAGTCGGCGGATGAGGGTGATACGGGAAGCAGTGGATGAGAAGGAAAGGTTCTCCTGTTCCAGGCGGTAAAGCAGGAAACGATCGAGGGGTGAACGTACCAGTTCCGGTCGCGTTACCGGTGGTAACTTCGGACGTTCTACCGGTTGGAAGGCCCAGAAGCGAAGCTCCTCGGCAGTCAGTTCATCCGCCGCGATGGTCGCCGGTTCATCACGCTGGGTGAGTGCACCCTGTTGGATCCATTTTTCGATTAACTGGATGTCAGCTGCCGAGAGTTTTTTGTCCCCGGGGGGCATCTCGCCGGACTTGATTCGATGCAGCAGCAGCGAGTCCGCGGTCTTGCCCGGGACCAGGGCCGGACCGGATTCACCTCCACGGACGATGAAGCGTCGCAATCGCAAGTCCAGTTTTCCCTTCTGGACATTCTCCTCTCCGTGACACTGGAAGCAGTGTGCTTTCAGGATGGCCCGAATCGGTTGTTCGTAGAACAGTTCCTCTGCGCTGAGGTGGCGCGTGATGGCTCCCTGCAGCAGGGCGACCGTCAGTAAAAGGAGTAGATGTTTCATGAAACCGTGGGGCAGGCAGGACCGGGAACCAGGGAGACTCCATTTTACATGGTCTGGGGCATTTTAGCACTATTGTTGCCGGTCCCGGGATCTATTCAAATAGCAGGATAACGTGGGATTTCAGTTATGGGGGATAAGATGGATACCAGGATAAACCGCCGCCATTTACTGCAAGGTGGCCTGGCGGGAGCAGCTTGCCTGGCACTTGGTTCCCAGGCGGGCGCCCGATTTAAGCCCGAGTTTCCAGCCACGCGGGTGATTACCCGCGGGCCGAGGCACCATTGGTTCGGTTACTACGACAAGCTCCAGTTTGATCCGACCAGTCGATATGTCCTGGGAATGGAAGTTGATTTCCAGCATCGCTCTCCGACCGGCAAGGACCAGGTCGCTGTCGGGATGGTCGATTTGCAGGACGGTGATCGCTGGATTCCGTTTGGCTACAGCAAGGCCTGGAACTGGCAGCAGGGATGCATGTTGCAATGGTTACCGGGATCGCAGACGCAGGTTCTCTGGAACGATCGCCAGGGAGATCGGTTCGTCTGTCACATCTACGACATCCGGACGAAGCGGCGTCGTATGATTCCGCATGCGATTTACTCGGTGAGCCCGGATGGCAAATCGGCGGTGGCTCCGGATTTCAGCAGGATTGGTGACGTGCGTCCCGGTTATGGATACGCCGGCCTACCGGATCCTCATGCCGACGAGCTGGCTCCGCAGAATTCGGGGGTCTTTCATATCGATCTGGAAACGGGGAAATCCCGATTGATCATCTCGTTGGCGGACATGGCGCGGCTGGGCGCGATTCCCCAGGCCAAGCTGGGAATCAAGCATTACTTCAATCACTTGCTGTACAGTCCCGATGGTTCGCGTTTTATTGCCTTGCATCGCTGGCGCTATCCCGACGGCAGTCGTTTGACTCGCCTGGTGACAGCACGGCCCGACGGTACGGATCTGCGTATCGTGATTCCCAATGGTTATGCCTCGCATTTCATCTGGCGAGACCCGCAACATATTCTTTCCCAGTCGCGTCATTACGCAGGGAATACGAACTGGGGAAATTTCCTGTTCCAGGACCAGGAGGGTAGCCAGGCGGAAGAGATAGGCGCTGGAATCCTGGACGGTTCCGGGCACCTGAGTTACTTGCCTGGCAACGAGTGGATATTGAATGATACCTATCCCAAGGGAAAGGAGCGGTTGCAGACGCCTCACCTGTACCACGTGAAGAGCAAGCGTCGCATTGACCTGGGGCATTTTCATTTGCCGAAGATTTATACCGGGGAATGGCGTGTTGATACGCATCCGCGGTTCAGTCCTGACAGTCGGTATGTTTGTATCGACGCGCCTCACGGGAACGCGGGGCGACAGTTACACTTGATTGATATCCAGGGCCTGTTGGCACGTGGCTGAATTGTGCCGCCAGGTATTACCTGTTGTTTAGACCTGCATGTCCAGGAGAGCGGAGAAACCTCATGAAACCTTCACGTCGAAAATTCCTGCAGTCCACGGGAGCACTTTCCCTGGCGACCGGTGTAGCTGGTACGTTGTCGGCCCAGTTACCGGCCGAGAAAGCGCAGTCGGATTACGTGGCTCGCAAGGGTGGGCCGATCCGGCATAGTGTCATGGGATGGTGCTTCAAGCCGATGAAAGCAGCAGACCTGGCCCGGCACTGTGTGCAGCTGGGTATTACCGGGATCGAGGGAATTTCACGCGACGATTACAAGATGGCCATGTCCCTGGGACTGGAAATATCACTGGTCAGTGGAGCCCATGGTTTCAAGGATGGACCCTGTGATCCGAAGTACGTGGACAAGGTGGTCAGCGGATTGTCCAGGGCGATTGAATTGGCCGCCGAGATTGGTGCCAAGAGCGTCATTACCTTTACCGGCATGCGGTTCAAGGGGATGGATGATGAAAAGGCTGCCACGCGCTGCGTGGACGCCTGGAAGAAAGTCATGCCGCTGGCGGAAAAGAAGGGGATCACGCTGGTCCTGGAACACCTTAATTCGCGTGATGACAGTCACCCGATGAAGGGCCACCCGGGTTACTTTGGGGATGACGTTGATTTCTGCGTGGATCTGATCAAGCGGGTTGGCTCCAGAAATTTCAAGCTATTGTTTGACGTCTATCATGTTTCCATCATGAATGGTGACATCATTCGCCGAATTCGTCAGTACAAGGATTACATTGGCCACTATCACACGGCTGGAAATCCCGGCCGCGGTGAACTGGATGATCACCAGGAGATTAATTACCCGGCGGTCATGAGAGAAATCGTGAAGAGCGGTTTCAAGGGGTTCGTGGCCCACGAGTTTATCCCGACCTGGAAGGACCCGGTGGCCGCGCTGCGACACGGTGTCCAGGTCTGTGATGTCAGCTAGGGATTCCTAACGGCTCGCGGGAAGCAGTGCCTTGCCTGGATCGTAGCTTGGATTTCGAGTTGGCATCTGGGCCGCCACGCTACGTCGCCAGTTTTGCAGTTGCCCGCGCAAACGCCGGGCCATTTCTGGTTCCAGGGTGGCCAGGTTTTTTGCTTCCCCGATATCCTTGTCGAGGTCGTATAACTCGATGGACTGGTCGTGGTAAAACTCGATCAGCTTCCAGTTGCCATTGCGAATGGCGCCGTAAGGATGGTCTCCGCCGGCATGGTAGTGCGGGTAGTGCCAGAAGAGGGCATCTCGTGAGATGCCTGGTTTTCCCTGTAGCAACGGAACGAAACTTTTTCCGTCCACCTTGTTCTGCGGAGTTCGCCCTGGACCAGTTGCGGTGATTTGCATAATGGTGGGAAAGTAATCGATGGTCATGACCGGCGTGTCACAGCTGCTGCCCGCCTGCGTGACGCCCGGCCAGTGGACGATCATGGGAACGCGTACCCCCCCCTCGTAGGCAGATCCCTTGCCACGACGCAGGGGAGCGTTGTCCGTGATGTTGGTTTTCTTGCCCAGTCGCTGGGTCAGTCCACCGTTATCACTGGTGAACAGGATCACGGTGCGGTCAGCGATCTTGAGTTGCTCAAGTTTCCCGACGATTCGCCCCACGCTTTCATCAAGGCTGTGGAACATGGCGGCGTAGGTGGCGTTGGTATGTGTTGCACCCGGGTGGACACGCGCCTGGTACTGGCGGACGAGGTCCGGTTTTCCCTGGATGGGAGTGTGAACCGTGTAGTAGGCGAAGTGCAGAAAAAAAGGCTCGTCCTGCCAGTTATCGATGATTTTTAATGCCTGGGTTGTGAGGTGATCGGTCAGGTACTCTCCCTGCTTTGCCTCGGGAAGATTCATCTTGTTGGGCAGGAAGTAGCCACCGCTGGGTCCACCTCGCAGCGTTCCACCCACGTTGATTTCGAATCCCTGGTGCTGGGGCATATGTCCCTCGGAACCGAGGTGCCACTTGCCCACGTGGGCAGTTCGATAACCCACTTTCTTGAGCGCTTCGGCAATCGTTGTTTCGGATAATTCGAGACGTTTGTTCCAGTCAGGTATGGAGAGGATTTCCCAGGGACGGTTTTGTCCGGCGATCCAGTCTGTCAGGTGTAGGCGAGCCGGGTATTTGCCGGTCATCATGGCGGCCCGGGTTGGGGAACAGACGGTGCAGGCAGCATAGGCGTTGGTGAACTTCATGCCACGCTTCGCCAGTTGATCCAGGTTGGGTGTGCGGTGCAAGTCGCTTCCATAGCAGGACGGGCCATTCCAGCCCATGTCATCTGCCAGCAGTACGATAATATTGAGTCGAGCGGGAGTGGGTGCCTGCGCGAGGGCAGCTTGACTTGAAGCCAGTAGCAGCAAGCAGATCAACAGGCGGATGGTTGATATCATGAATCACTTTCACAGGATAAGACCGGGACCGGGAGCGTGTCAGGCATACAGGTCACGGATCGGTTGACCGTGGTCAATTTCGAGTCGTTTGCGCCCGGGGATGGCCAACCGCCTGCCGTCCAGTCCCATCAGGTCCAGGACCGTGGCGTGCAAATCGGTGACGTAGTGGCCCGGTTCCAGGGCATGGAAACCGAGTTCATCGGTGGCACCGTGCACGTAACCGGGCTTGAGACCGGCCCCGGCCAGCCAGACGGTGAAGCCATGGGGATGGTGATCACGTCCGTCCGTCCCCCCGGAACGTTCTTCGATTGCCGGGGTACGGCCAAACTCGGTACAGAAGACGACCACTACATCGTCGAGCATGGCGCGTTGTTTAAGGTCCTTGATCAGGCCGGCGATTGGCTGATCGACTTTTTCACTCATCTGGGCATGTAGCGATTTCAGTTTTTTGTGGGAATCCCATTGCCCGTAGGGGGTGGGATAGACCTGGATGAAACGTACACCGCGTTCGGCCAGGCGACGGGCAGCCAGCAGACGTTGGCCGGCAACTTTCGTGGTGGCGTTGTCCAGGCCGTAGAGTTTCCGGGTGGCAGCAGTCTCCTTGCTCATTTCAATCGCCTCGGGTACGGCCGCCTGCATCCGATAGGCTAGTTCGTAGGAGCGAATACGGGCCTGCAAATTCGGATCGTCGGGGTATTCAACCTGGGCCAGTCCATTCAGTCGGTTGATCAATTCGAATTCATTACGTTGCTCGTCCGCCAGCACCAGTGGACCGCGCTTGCCGTAGGGAAGGGGGTTCTTGGGATCCAGCGCCAGCGGGACTCCTTCATGCTCCGGACCCAGGTAGTTGGCCTCGAAACTCTTGCGCGTATCGGCCCGGGTGGGGCCGCCGAGCACGACGAACTGCGGGAGGTTGTCGTTGATGCTGCCGAGTCCATACTTGACCCAGGC
>JAYGDH010000057.1:0-2278 GCA_046583055.1 Pirellulaceae bacterium
CGCGGGCCGCGCGGCAGTGACGCCACATGCCATGGAGAAGCGGCTGATATCCCTGGCTGAGAACGCAAAGGGGCCACTTGAACCGCTGACGATCAAGCGAATCCTCCTGGAACTGGCCCGCGCTGAGGCTGCCCTGCTCTCACCTACGAGCGTTTCCTACCTGGGCCCCAAATATAGCTACAGCCATCTTGCCGCCATGGAGCGGTTCAGCGGCACCACCACCTTGAACCCGGTTGCGACCATCGCAACCGTTTTCGAGGACGTGCACGACGGTCGCACGGAATTTGGACTTGTTCCGCTGGAAAATTCAACTGACGGCCGAGTTGTCGACACGCTGGGAATGTTTACGCGGCTTCCGGTGCGCATCTGCGGCGAAGTCCAGTTACGGATTCACCACAACCTGTTGGCCAAATCTCCTGCAGTGAAGATCCGTGAAATCCATAGCAAGCCACAGGCCTTATCCCAGTGTCGTCAATGGCTGACCAAACATTTTCCCCAGGCCCGCCTGGTCCATGCAGCCAGCACCACGGAAGCTGCCTGCCTCGCGTCCACCAAATCGACGATCGCGGCCGTGGCGAGCCTGCCGGCAGCCGAGGAATACGGCCTCCAGATAATCGCTGCCAACATCGAAGACAATCCGGACAACATTACTCGTTTTGCCGTCATTGGCGACTCTCCTTCGCCCCGTACCAAGGGAGCCAAAACCTCCCTGATGTTCGAGATTTCGCATCGCCCTGGAGGACTCGCGGATATGATGGCTATTTTCAAACGCAACCGCCTCAACCTCACCTGGATCGAGTCATTTCCACTGGCTGGGCGGGCCCAGGAATATCTCTTTTTCATCGAACTTGAGGGACATCAACTGGAACCGCGCGTAAAGCGGGCGCTCTCCTCGCTGGAACGGAAATCTGTCCGACTCGAAATCCTCGGCTCCTATCCTGCCAGCCTGCCACTCAGCTAGCAGTGCTAACTGCGGTTGGTCCGCCCTTTTCTCAATGGGATGCCATATGCTAGACTGCGCGGCCGGATTGCCTATTTCCCACCCCGAAACGAACGAGCACCCCATCGTGATTATCATTTTGAAAGCAGACGCTACGGCCGAGCAGCGCGACCATTTGATTGCCCATATCGAAAAACTCGGACTGCAGGCACATTTGAGCGAGGGCACCTTTCGCACCATCCTGGGTGTTATTGGGGACGAAACGCTTGTCAGCGCCGACCAACTAAGAGCGACACCGGGCGTATCCGACGTTGTGCCGGTACTACCTTCGTACAAGCTGGCAAGCCTCGAGGCGCATCCCCAGCCCAGCATCGTGGACGTCAAGGGTGCAAAATTTGGCGGTGGTCACATTGCTTTCATCGCCGGCCCCTGTGCAGTCGAGGAGCACCCTCGCATGCAAGCCATTGCCAGCGCTGTCAAGGCAGCGGGGGCTCACGTATTCCGAGGCGGTGCCTACAAGCCGCGCACCAGTCCCTATTCCTTCCAGGGAATGGGTCTCGAAGGCCTGAAGGTGCTGCGCGCCGTCGGTGACGAGTTTGATCTGCCGGTCGTGAGCGAGGTAACCGACCCCCGTCACCTTGACGAACTAGTGGAACACGTGGACATGCTTCAAGTAGGTGCCAGGAACATGCAAAATTTTGCTCTGCTGGCCGAGGTTGGCCGCACCTCCACGCCTGTGCTGATGAAACGCGGGATGAGCGCCACGCTCACGGACCTGTTGATGTGTGCGGAATACGTCTTGGCACACGGGAATCCGAACGTGATACTTTGCGAACGCGGCATCAAGAGTTTTGACACTGCGACCCGCAACCTTTTCGACGTAGCGGCCGTTCCCGCCATCCATGAGTTATCCCATCTCCCCATCATCGTGGACCCCAGCCATGCTACGGGCCGCCCTGAACTTATCCCTCCATGTGCACTCGCGGGCATCGCCGCGGGTGCCGACGGCGTGCATATTGAAGTCCATGACTGCCCATCAGAGGCACGTTCCGATGGACCCCAGGCACTGCTGCCTGAACAATACGCGGAACTTGCCGACGCCATGAGAACGATGGCGACACTTGTCAAAAAACAATACCCTGACTACGAGAGTGCATCATGAGGCGCCCTTTTATCGCCGGCAACTGGAAAATGAACCTAACGCAGGCCGATTGCCGCTCACTCGCCGCCGATCTGGCTGCCGGGTTGGCAACTTCAGAAGGCTGCGACGTCGCCATCTGCCCGCCCTTCGTCTATCTCGAAACAGTGCTGGATGCCGCCGCGGGCAGCGCGGTGAAG
>JAYGDH010000093.1:0-2164 GCA_046583055.1 Pirellulaceae bacterium
ATTCAACATGATCGAGTTCCAGCGGCGCATCCGCGGTTAAATTCTCGACGCCATCATCCGTCACAACGACGGTATCCTCGACGCGAATATAGATCTCTTGCTCCTGGATCCACATCTGCGGGTCGAGTGCCAGTACTACGCCTGGTCTCAATGGTTCCTGGCGGTAGTTCCAGACGTCATGCACCGCCATTCCCACGCCGTGGGAGAGGTGACCACGGAACTCGAGGGTTGCTTCTGCACCCTTGCAAAAACTGTCCTGGGACCACGCTGTCTGTTCAACAATGGGCCGCATGATTTCCGCTGCCTCGTTTTCCACATCTTCAGCCATCACCCCAGGCCGAATGAGTCCCAGCAACGTTTTGTGGTAGTTGACGATATATCCATAGAGTTCTCTTTGTTGCGGCGAATACTTTCCGCTGACCGGCCACATCCTGCCGATATCGCTCGTGTAATACTGGTAGTCCGGGGCATAATCCATCAGTACGAGGTCCCCTTCTGCCAACTGGCAATGATTACGGTAATAGTGGGCATTCCAGATATTTTCCCCTCCCGCAACAATCGGCCGGTAAGCACTACCGTCTGCACCATTGACCCGGAAAACGTACTCCGCCACGGATGCCAGTTGATATTCCCAGCAGCCGGGCACAGTACACCGCATGGCCTCCGTAATTGCCTGTGCACTCAACTTCCCGGCAATTCGCATCAACTCAATCTCATGCCTGGATTTACACCCCCGCAATTCATCCAACAGCGGCACCACATCCCGTATGGCAGCGTCCGGTACGGCCCCGACAATATTCGCCATAAATTGTTCCTCCCTGGATGCGCGGCCATCCCAGGGATCTTCCAGGTGGACGTGCCTGCCATGTTGCACCGTATCCCGGCATATTTGTCGGCCCTCTCCGGGGACCTGGGGACAATAGATGACGCCCTTTCCGGACAGTTCCGTTGCCAGTGCGTGATAGCTGCGCACCTGGGCTATCCCGGTGGCCGCCTGAACCTCGGCCACGCTGTCACTGTTCAGACTAACCCCTTCACTGCGTTCCATTTTCTCGTCCCTGGAGGGGAGGTAAATAGTCGTCACACCTGTCTGGGCCTCGATTACGAGGTAGGCCTGTGGAACGACGATTCCGCACAGGTAATAAAACTCGTTGTTCTGTCGAAAGATATCGAACGCACCCGTATGAACGCGACCGGGCAGGACCGCGCAACTGCCCACCTCTAGTTGTTTCGCGAGGGATTGACGCCGTTGATCAAATTCCCGGTGCCTCATTTCCACATCCGACATCATCCTTTCCCTTTCCATTTCCCGAACTTTTTACCGAAAACATATTTCGCCAAACTTCATTCGCCACAGTTGACCACATTACGTCCGCAATGGAAACTGACGGATTCCGATTCCGATCTTGAACCAGGAACAACCCAACATGCGCAGCAACCCGCTCAAGGAAACTCTCCGCAATGGCGAACTAGCCCTCGGTACGATGATCTTTGAATTCAGCACCACGGGAATTGCCCGACTTGCCGCTAACAGCGGAGCCGAATTCGTACTCTTTGACATGGAACATACCGGCTGGTCCATCGAGACGATTCGCATGCTCCTTGCCACCACGGTCTCGGCGGACATCGTGCCCCTGGTCCGCATCCCGGCCACCGATTACCACTTCGTAGCCCGGGTTCTCGACATGGGGGCGATGGGGATCATGGCCCCCATGGTCCAGGACGCACAGCAGGCACGCAACCTGGTCCAGTATGCGAAGTATCCACCGACAGGCTCCCGCGGTGGCGCCTTCGGCATCTCACATGACAATTACGTGTCCGGACCGGTTCCCGAAAAGATGGCCACAGCCAACGACCAGACACTTCTCATTGCCCAGATCGAGACGGTCAGTGGACTTCACAACGCAGAGGAGATCGCCGCCGTGGAGGGAATCGACGTCCTCTGGATCGGGCAGACCGACCTGAGTAATTCGCTGGGAATCCCGGGCCAGTTTGACCATCCGGATTTCAAAGCAGCAGTCCAACGCGTCGTCTCGGTAGCACGGGCTGCCGGTAAGGCAGCTGGTTACATGGGCATGAGCCTCGAGGAATGCGAAGCACTCTACCATGCCGGTTTCCGCTGCCTCGCCTACAGCGGCGATCTCTGGCTTTACCAGGAAATCCT
>JAYGDH010000132.1:0-2174 GCA_046583055.1 Pirellulaceae bacterium
AGAAACCGCTGCGGAAGAAACCGCCACGGAAGAAACCGCCTCGGAAGAAACCGCCACGGAAGAAACCGCCACGGAAGAAACCGCCACGGAAGAAACCGCCACGGAAGAAACCGCCACGGAAGAAACCGATGACGCCGACGCATAATGTCCGATGGACAGGAACCGGCGAGCTAGTGACATCCAGAAACAGAACTAAAACCCAAGCAGGGGATAGTGATACAGCATCAACAGGCAATTCCTAGCGGTCCTGCGATGGCACCACGGTCATACCTAGAACCGCTTCCCGGTATCCTTAAAGACGCTACACTAAAATTGAGTGGTACGTTCAGGCACGGCATCATGTTATGTGATTTCCATTCGCAGCAAGACCGATTTCCTGGACATTCGCACACCCCGAAGGATCAACGTGTTCAACCAGAAGGAGCGTAACCATGGCAAGTTTTAATCGAGTGATACTGGTCGGAAACTTGACACGCGATGTCGAGCTAAAACATACGCAGGGTGGTACGGCAGTGACGGAAGTCACTTTAGCTGTCAACGATCGCAGAAAAAACCAGAGTGGCGAATGGGTCGAGGAAACGACTTTTGTCGATGTCACGCTTTGGGCTCGAACCGCAGAAGTTGCCAGTGAATATCTCAGCAAGGGATCTCCCATGCTTATTGAAGGCCGCTTACGCTTGGACCGATGGGATGACAAGGAAACAGGAAAAGGGCGAAGCAAATTAGCGGTTACTGGTGAACGCATGCAAATGCTTGGCGGGCGCGGTGGCGGCAATGATGGCGGTTCAGGTGGAGGTAATTCAAGTGGCCGACAGGGCCAATACAGTCAACCTGCAGCTGCACCGGAACCCACGGAACAGACAGGTCCTCCGGATGATGAGATCCCGTTCTAGTCTCGGTTGAGACCACTTGGAATCAACAGGACTTGGAATCAACAGGCTTATATCAACAACTTACCAACACGATAACAAACAGACCAAGCAAGGTCGCTAAGTTAGAACCAGGTGCCCCATGACCAAAACCAAGAAACCACGCTTCAAACGCTTACCTAAAGGGCCTAATGGAGGCGTCCAGCTGCTGCTAATCCAATCCGTGGATGACTTGGGGCGTCATGGTGACGTTGTTGAAGTCAAGCTGGGTTTTGCATTTAACTATCTGATTCCACAAGGCCTGGCCACGATTGCAACCGACCATCACCAGCGGATGGTACAAAAGCACAAGAGCAAGCTTCAGGAACTGGAAGATCTACGTTTCAAGGACCTCAAGGAATTGGCAAGTCAGCTGGCCGAACAGAGCGTGACAATTGAAGCTAATGCAAACGAAGAGGGCCACCTGTACGGTAGCGTCGGGGCGAAAGAAATCACGACCGCTCTCAAGCAGAACAACCTCACGATTTCACCTGACCAGGTCCGATTAGATGGACCTTTACGAGAACTGGCTCTCTACACCGTCAAAATCCAGCTTCACGAAGACATTGAAGCTGCCTTGAAAGTGTGGGTTGTCCAAGGGGCAGGCGACGAAGACACCTCGGGATCCTAGGCCATTTGGGCTGCTTTTCTTTAATCGCTGCGTGATTTGGCGATCGGAGACTGTTGCCATCTTACATAAAGTCGCTATGATTGGCTCCTGTCACCATGGCGATCGCCTCTGGATTCCATGTTTTGACCTATCCGGCTGGTCTATTGGGACCGGCAAACTTCCACGGAAGGTTCTCATCTGATGGCACAGGCACAAGTTGATAGCAAACGCCCCGGCACATCGTCAACACCGCACATTCTTGATCGTCAACCTCCCTTCGATTTAAGCGCGGAGCACGGCGTCCTGGGTAGCCTGCTGCTCAAGCCGGATACGTGTGATGACGTCACGATGATCCTGCGAGAAGATGATTTTTACGATGACGCAAATCGTCAGTTATTTCGGCACATCATGCAACTCCATGATGCGGGCACGACCATCGATGCCGTGATCCTCGTGGACCATCTCAAGTCAGCCGGTGTCTTCGAGGCCATTGGCGGTACAGCGTACCTGGCAAGGATCGGACGTGCCGTACCCAATGCGGCCCACGCCGTTTACTACGCCAATATCGTACTCGAGAAATCCACTTTCCGTTCCCTGATCAATGTCAGCACGGAAATACTTGCCGAAGCCTACGATCAGACTTCGGATGCTCGTGG
>JAYGDH010000094.1:0-2694 GCA_046583055.1 Pirellulaceae bacterium
ACTGACTCCCGGTTACGAATACTCCAATTTTGCGCAGACAGGGTTACAGGTGCGCCGCAAGCTATCGATACCGGCAGGTTTCTACCAGGTCCAGGGCAAGCAAAAGAAAGGACCCAGGGTCCGGCACAACCAATGGAGATACGTGGACTTCGACGGGGACGACCAGTTGGACCTGATCGTCGGCATCGAGGACTGGAGCTACTACGGCTGGGATGATGCCTGGAATCAACAGGGAGAGTGGACCAACGGAAAGCTCCACGGTTTCGTGATCTTATTTCACAACCAGGGAACCACGACTGAACCCAACTACGCACCACCGGTAAAGATCCTTGCCGCCGGGACACCCATCGACACCTACGGTTGCCCCTCTCCGAACTTCGAGGATTTTGATCAGGACGGCGACCTGGACTTGCTCTGTGGTGAGTTCCTTGACGGCTTTACGTATTTCCAGAACATCGGCACACGAACCAAACCCGCCTATGCAGCTGGTGTCCAACTGACCGGAACCAATGGCAAAGCCCTGACAATGGATCTGCAGATGATCGTCCCGGTCGCCTTCGACTGGGACAAGGATGGCGACTATGACCTGATCGTCGGGGACGAAGACGGGCGTGTGGCCTTGCTGGAAAACAGTGGAACCTTCACGGCCAATCGTGTTCCCCGCTTCCTGGCTCCCCGCTACTTCCAACAACAGGCCGACACCTTGAAATGTGGCGCCCTGGCCACACCGGTCGGTTACGACTGGGATGGTGATGGCGACATGGATCTGCTGTCAGGAAACACGGCCGGGTACGTCGAGTTTTTTGAAAACCTCAGCGGTCCAAAGATCGAATTCCCCCGTTGGGCTGCCCCCACACGTCTGCAGGCAGGAGGCAAAACATTTCGCATCATGGCCGGTCCCAACGGAAGTATCCAGGGTCCTGCCGAGGCGAAGTGGGGTTACTCAACACTGAGTATTGCTGATTGGGATGGAGACCAACTGCCCGACATCCTGGTCAACGGCATCTGGGGACGGGTGATTCTGCTGAGGAATGTCGGCACGCGCCGCATCCCCAGGCTGGACACCCCCCGGGTACTCCAGGTTGCCTGGAAAGGACCGTCCCCCAAGCCCGCCTGGACCTGGTGGGAACCAGGGCGAAACGAATTGGTCACGCAATGGCGGACCACTCCCATCGCCACCGACTGGACCGGGGATGGCCTCGTAGACTTACTATCCCTGGACCACGAGGGTTACCTGTCTCTTTACGAGCGATCCCGGCAAGCAGGCAAGCTTGTGCTACTGCCTCCGCAGCGGGTTTTCTACGCGGAAAACAACTCGGTCACCGATTCCGGACATCGCGTCAAAAACAAGAACGCCGGCCTCCTGCAGCTGAACAATCGCACGGCAGGAGGCAGTGGTCGACGCAAAATCTGGGTGGCTGATTGGAATGGCGATGGCAAACCTGATCTACTGGTCAATTCAACGAACGCCAACCTGCTATTGCAAACCCGTTCCACCAAGAACCGCTGGACATTTAAAGACGTGGGGCCGCTGGTCAAACAGAGTATCCAGGGCCACACCACCAGTCCCACGGTCGTGGACTTCAATGGCGACGCCATCCCGGATTACCTGGGTGGGGCTGAAGACGGACGTTTGTACTACCAGCGCAACCCTCGATCTCAACGATAGCCAGGCCATCCCTGGATTTCCCAACGCAACACCACTACGAATCACGATCGCCCATGGCACCTCCCTCTGATCTCACCCTCCTGCTGATCATCCTCTTCGCACCGTTCCTCTTTGGAACGTCAATCTACCTGTTTTTTTTCAAACGCAAGCTACACCGCAAGGCCAACTGGTCACTATTGCTGCAGGGCAACCTGCTGATCCTGCTGTTGCTACTGTCGCTGGTCATGGCAACGGGAGAAATCTATTATCGCTTTATCTACGACGAAACCGATTCCTTCGCCCTAACCAATTCCACCAATCGCTGGATCCTGCGACATTACCAGTACAACAGTTCTAATTACCGGGACAACCAGAACTACACCAAGGATTGTCCAACCGGAAAAACTCGCGTTACCTTTATCGGTGACTCTTTTACGGCCGGACACGGGGTTCGCGATGTCAACCAGCGATTTGCGAACATGGTTCGTCAACAACATCCCGAATTTGACGTCCAGGTGCTCGCCAACAACGGTTGGGATACTGGACACCAACTGGAGATGCTGACGAAACTCGGTGACACCGACCTCCAGTATGTGGTACTGGTCTACTGCCTGAATGACCTCTCGGACATCGTTCCCGAGTACCGCCAGATCCTCGACCGCATCTATGCAGAAGAACCCAGTTACCTGGTGTACAACAGTTATTTCCTCAACACTCTCTACTATCGCTGGGTTGCATTCGCAGATCCCGACGTCAAGAACTTCTATCAATTCACGCAAAAGGCCTACGAGAACGAAATCTGGGAAGCGCAACAACAACGCCTGGCGGCCATGCAGACGCTGGTCCAGGAACAGGGCGGCAAATTACTGGTCGTTACCTTTCCCTTCATCCATGCCCTGGGAAAAGATTACGTCTACCGGGAAGTCCATCAACAACTGGATAAACACTGGCAAACACTGGATGTTCCTCACCTCGACCTGTACGACATCTACAAGGAGCATGCGCCGGAACAATTACGTGTAAACCAGTACGATGCGCATCCCAAC
>JAYGDH010000101.1:0-2796 GCA_046583055.1 Pirellulaceae bacterium
GTTGGGATGCCCGAGGACCTTGATAAGTTCGTTGTTGGAGAGTTTTTCCAGGTCAAAAGGTTTGGACGGTTGTTGGTTTTTTCCGTGCAGGCGGTAAACGCGGCCATTGGTCTTGTCGACCCGACCCTGGTAATGACTGGCATGATCAATCCGTTGCTCGTACATGTCGGCAATAAAAATCGCTCCATCGGGGCCCATCTTGATATCAACCGGTCGAAACCAGCTGTCCGTGCTCTTGAGAGGATGCCCCAGGTCCTTGGTCTGGAAAGAAGAACCCTCGGTGGAGACCTCGCTGTAAACCACGTGACTGCTTAGCGGGGAGACACCGAACAGCTTCCCCTCGTAATGGTCAGGTAACTGGCCTCCCTCGTTGATCACGAAGGTATGGGTGAAACGAGGAACCTGGTGATGGGTCATGTAGGGAAAAAATCCGTACGCATAAGGATTGGATAATTGTCCGTGCTTGGCAAAGCTCTTCTGGAAGTAGCCCCCCTGGACGTAATGAAAACCACGCGTGTTACCGCCATTGTGGCCGGAGTAGACACGGCCCCGAGAATCGATCTCGACGCCAAAGGAATTGCCTCCTCCCTCGGCAAAGATCTCGTAGCGGCGTTGCTCCGGATGGTATCGCCAGATCAACTGCCCGACCGAATCAACCGGCTTGTCCTTGCTGCCATATCGCCGAACATGTCCCGAGACGGTACTTCCCTGGGAAGCGTAGAGCCAGCCATCGGGTCCCCAACGCAGGCTGTTCGTGACGGAGTGAGAGTCTTCCATGCCGAAACCCTCCAGGTGGACCTCGGGATCTCCATCCGGCACGTCGTCATGGTTTCGGTCAGGGTAAAACAGCAGGTAGGGAGGGTTCAGGGCCCAGACCCCGTCACGCCCCAGTGCTACCGAGGTAACCAGGCTGAGTCCCTCCACGAAGACCTTGTGGCGATCGTAAACACCGTCCCCGTTTGTGTCCTCGTGAATGGAAACCCGGTCCTTGCCACGGAAGTGGTGCGGCGGTGGACGGGGAACCTTGTCGTAGACACTGCGCAGGTACTTGTCGCGGCCCAGCATCTTCAATCCGGCTGGATTCGGGTATTGCAGGTATTCAATGACCCAGAGCCGTCCCCGTTGATCGAACTTGAGTGACAGTGGCTGGGCAATAGCCGGATCGGTCAGGACCGGTTGCACCTGCAGGTCATCTGGAACTTCAAATAACTTGACGGCGTCCCGGGGTGAACGTGCCCCACGGTCGTTGCTCAGTTTCTTGAAATGCTGGAGCGTGCTGCTGGCATCGGTTAGTTCGCGGAAAGTTGGAGAGTCGGCAGTCCGCTCTTTCCAGAGAGCCCACTGGAGGTCATCGCCGGCGCGATACTGCCACGATCCCCCCATTCGCAAAGCCTGTTGCTGGTTAACCAGTACCGGCGCTGCCGCGTTGAAGTTCAGTCGCCCCAGGTTGAAGTAAGCCCGGATCGCTACCACGTTGGTCTGGCCCGGGATCACTAGCTGTGGCTTGATCTCGTAAAGTTCGTCACTGCCCAGGCCACTTCGGTACTTGGGGGGCAGGGTTCCCAGTGCAGCGACCTTCACGCCATTGAAATACAGTTCGCGAGCGTCATCAATGGCCTCCGTATAAAGCTGGAGCGTCTTGCCTTTCCAGTCCGCTGGTACCTGGACCAGGCATCGATACCATCCAAAACCCAGGTTGTTTCCCTGCGAGGCGGCAGGAGCGACCCTCCAGATTTCGGGGACACGCACGGTGCGCCAGGGGACAGGTTCTTGCCAGGCCGTTGCCACGGAATCATACCGGGTCAGTACGGTAGTGATCAGTAGCAGCAACAGCGTGATCCGAGACCAGGGATGTCGAGGAAGGGCGAACATAGGCGACTTTGATTCCTTGCCAACGTGAAACATGAATCCCTGGAAACCATGTCCAGGCGCCTTTAATGGTACCCCATTGAAAGCTGGTGGAAAGAAGCCGGCATGACCCACGGGGAGAATGCATGAACATATGTACATTCATTGATGGGTTGACGTGCCTGGCATAGGGAACGAACTGGTTGCCACGTCAGCCGTTGAGTCGGGGCGGGGAGATTCGAACTCCCGACCTCCTGCTCCCAAAGCAGGCGCGCTAGCCAGGCTGCGCTACGCCCCGAGTTGAGTTCCCAGGAAAATTCGGCAGAACCTCCGGAACTCGTGATCTGTTCATGCTAACCAGTTCGCCCGGATTGAGCAATCGGCGGTTGGACCGGGTTCTGCCTGGCCCCACGTTCTAGCCGGCCTTGCGTTTGAGGTTCTCTCCTGCCTGTGGGCAGATCTGGTTGCGTAGTCGCTCGAATTCATCGTTATTAGCAAAGTGAATTACGATGCGACCACGACCCTGGTTGGTTTGTTTCAGGTCGACCTTGGTCCCCAGCGTACGGCGAAATGATTGTTCCAGTTGGGTCAGCTGTTCATTGCTGGAGCGTTGCCGTTTCTTACCGGGGATGGGCAAAGGTTGACCGTCCTCGGCGAGAATGAAAGCCTGTACTGATTCCTCGGTGGCTCGAACACTCAGGCCATCGGAGCAGATTTTTTGGCAGAATTTGATCTGTTGGGTGTCATCTCCCAGTGGCAGCAATGCCCGCGCGTGTCCGGCACTGATTTTGTCGGTGCGCAGCGTATCGAGTACTTGATCCGGCAGTTCCAGCAGTCGCACCAGGTTAGCGATCGTGGAGCGGTCAATCTTGAGCCGCTCCGCCAGTTCTTCCTGGGTACATTGATGTTCTTCCAGGTAGCGTCGGAAGGAGAGTGCCTTTTCCACGG
>JAYGDH010000230.1:0-1907 GCA_046583055.1 Pirellulaceae bacterium
TTGGTGATCACGTTATCCGGCTGAATCGCTTCCACGGTGTACGCGTAATGGGGACCGTGCCCGGGAGACTGCATTCCACAGAAACGAAACCAGCCATCGGTACCATTACGATATCCATGCATCGCGCAGTGAATCAGAATCGCCGGTTTCCCCTCGCGGTGAGGCTTGAGGATCCGTTCCATCCAGGCCACGTCGGGCACATTTGAAAAGCACTCGTTATGCACGATCACGTCATAACTGTCAGCCCACCTGGGATCCTCGTACAGCGGGATACGGGCATTGGTACTGGTACCCCCCTGCTGAACCACGGTCCAGCGAACGTTGGCGCGTGCCGAGATACCGCGTGACAAGATGAGTTTTTGCCGCGTGTAGTCGTGGCAACAGCCCCCGGTAATCAGCAGTGCCCGGATAGGTTTTTCCTGGGCATCCAAACGTGCAACCGAGATACTCGACAACACAACGACAACACTAAGCAACCACCGCACGATCATGACTTCGCTCCCACTGTAAAACCGTATTACACGCACGCTTAATTATCGGGAAACCAGCCCAAAAGAAAAGGCGACTGCCACAGGGAAGATCCCTCGCATCTGAAGTTTACTTCTGGTCCGTGAAAACCCCTGAACACTTGACCGTGTGCAATCGCTTCACCGCCAGTCCCGGCACATGTTGAACACGAGCAACGGCGGCAGTCGAGCCCGGCCAGGTAATTTCAACATCCACGGGTCCCTCGTGGGATCCCAGGCCAAAGTGGAGCCGCAACTGGTTCTGATTCCCCTCGCCCGTGCCTGCCTCGACCTGCCGAGTATAGGTTTTATCACCCACCTTGATCCGGACCTGGGCTCCAATCGCGGCACGATTCACCTTCACGCCATCTCCCACGAGCTGAATCTCAATCCAGGCCTGATCGCCAACCGTGTTACGAAACAGCTTACCACCGCTGATAAGGTCCAGGGCTCCGTCGTTATTGAAATCTGCCCATGCTGACTGGTAGGTAGGAGAGAGTCCGGCCACACCGGCCGCGGCGCTAACATTGGTTACCACGAACTCCCCGTTACTCCGGAATAACACCGGGTTATTCTTGCGGCCGAAGGAAGCCGTTCCGTAGACGGTGGTGAAAAACAGGTCCAGGTTACCGTCATTGTCGTAGTCCCCAACGCTCGGCGTGGCATACGATTCCTGGTAATGCACGCCACAGGGCCCCAGGTCCTTGAACCGATACTCCTGTCCTGCGCCCAGGTTTTGGAGGAACCGTGACTTGGGCTGATCTCCCCGGCCATCGACGTGTGCAAAGTTGCCGGCAAACAGGTCCATCAACCCGTCGTTATTAAAATCTCCCCAACTGGCACCGATCGAATGACCACCACCAAAACCCGGGGACGTGGCAACCACTCCATACTTTGGTGCCGTCTCCGCAAAAGCCCCTTTCCCATCATTGAGCCACAACTGATTTGGCTGCAAGCGGTAGTTGGAAACATAGACATCCAGGTCACCATCCTGGTCAAAATCGCAGGCCGTAACTCCCCGCGCCCGCATGGAGCTCGTGGAGCGAGCAAGCTTGAATGATTTCCCTCCCTGGTTCATCAGTACCTGGAAGGGCCAGGTGATTCCCTTACCCCAGTCTTCGTACCCACCAATATAGATGTCAGCAAATCCATCACCGTTGAAATCTCCCCAGCAGGCACCGCGCGATACCGAGGGGGGCAAGTCCGGCAGCGTTACCGCCGTGAATTTCATCTTGCCGTCATTGTGATAGAGCTTTCTGGCAGTCCAGGAAAACAGGTCCACCCGACCGTCATTGTCGTAATCGGCAGCCACGGACGTGGGGACATCCGCCACACGTGTAAAGGTTTTACCGGCATTATTCTTCCAGACGCCACCGGACACACATAAATCCACCCAACCAT
>JAYGDH010000254.1:0-2746 GCA_046583055.1 Pirellulaceae bacterium
ACCTGGCTCCCATCACTCACATCCTGACGGCGCAGATCTCCGGAAGCAGCCTTGCTCTCCTCCAGGTTAATCCATTGTGGCAACACCAATCGCACATAAAAATCCTCGATGGCCTCGCTGGCATGATTGGCCACATCGATCCGGTAGGTTGCCGTTTGCCCGACATGGATCTCGCTGGGGCCCTCGGCCCTGACCAGCACAGCTGGAGTCTGGCTGGTGAGCAGGGCCGTCCGGTTATTAAGTTGACTCAGGCCACCTTTTTCACCGCCTGTCCCGGTAAAGGAGTCCCCTAGCTGGGCTGACGATCCCCGTCCCGTAGCCGCAGGAGCCTCGATATCCAGGCTCTGACTGGCGTTGGGAGGTGTTAACAAGGGTTGTTGCTGGTTTACTGACGGCGTGGAAGATTCCGGCGGGGCCGCCAGCTGACCCGGTTCAGCCTGCTGATCGGAGCTAATCGGGAAATCATTCTCCGAGGGAGCCTGCTGGGTCGCTGAATATTCCTGCGTTACCTGGTCACGGGAGACCTCCAGTCGCTCGGAAAGCGGTTTCCTGCGACGAGAACTCGATTTCGCATCATCCGTTAAGCGAACGGGTTCCGCCTGGCTGCTACTGGGCACCAAGACAGACTTGGTCTCTGAACGAACCGACTCAGCCTCCTGTGCTTGAACGATCGCAACAATCGCCGCGCCAATCACTGCCAACGATAAAACACCGATCAGAGTCCGATTCATGAATCTGTCCCTCATTAAAATCAAAACGGGCTGCTAACGCGTTTCCATGGTAGGTAGCTCAAATCGAGACTCCCAAATCCAGAACGATGCGCAAGAGGCCCCGGGGCTCCCCCAGGTGCCTCGTCAAGTCTATCGGTTACATCACCCATAACGGTTTAGTCGACTTTTCCATTAAGTAAAAACAGGTAAGATAATGAGCTGAGGAGTCGTACCATCTCCTGATACCGGCCACGAACTCAAGAAAAGCAAGTAGACACTCCATGCCTGAACAGACCCGCAAAGACAAAATCGTTGCCATGCTAGCAGACGATCCCGAGGATCTCTTTCTCCGCTACGGGCTTGCCATGGAACTCCAAAAAGAGGGAGCGCACGTGGAAAGCCTGGCGTTACTTGATGGACTCATGCAACAGGAGCCACCCTATGTGCCAGCTTATTTCATGGCCGCACAACAACTGGCGCAAATATCGAGGATTCCCGAAGCTCAAGCCGCAGCCCGTACGGGAATCGAGGTAGCCGTCGCTCAGCAGGATCTACATGCTGCCGGTGAAATGCGTGAGTTCCTGGCCACGCTGGAATCCTGAATGGACGATCCAGTCAGGCGTCCACCAATTGATCGGTGGATGAACTATTCTTGCAGTGGCTGGCAACGCTACAGGATGCACAACCGGAGCTGTCACAACCTCCGGCAGCGGATTCGGTGCCACAACCGGGACCACATCCTTCTTCCAGGGCCGTGCTAAACTGCTGAAAACTAACCGCTGCCTGGTACGTGTCGCTAAGTTGGTCCGTCAGCCCGGCCAGTTCCTGGGAAACTTCCCCCAGGAAATAAAAGACCAGCGACTTTCCATCGAAGAGCACTTCGGCGTCGAGCAGGACATTATCGAAGCCCTGGTCCTGGAGCAATTCAACGCAAGCCTGGCAGGCTGCGGCACGGTCTTTTTCCAGCCGCACCAGCAAGAGTTCATCCTGGACACTCATCCTGCGAATAAGCGAACCGGAGCAGGGAACCTCCAGGGGTCCGTCACCGGGGCCCAGCACACGGCCAATCTCCAGTCCGCGATCGGTACGACAAACCACTGATGTTTCTCTCTGGTAGCGGATCGTTTCCAGGCTGTGGAAGCGGCCCGTCCATCCCATGACGCCAAATTGTATCCAGTAGTGGTTATGCACGCTGATTCCCGACTTCCGATGTTGAACGCGCTGTCGCATCCTGCCTGACAGGACACGAAGCCACCGGATCATTGTTTTACAAGTGTTCTTGAAGTAACTTATTGTGAAGTAATTAACATGCATTGCCAAGTTCACTCCGCACGAATTCCACGTCAAAACAGATGGAGTCCAACCTGGAAATCAGGGGTTGCAGCCCTGCCAAACAACGGGTAAGAAATAAAACCGCTGACCAAGCGGCTTCTCTCCCGTTCGAGAAACACCGGCTACAGCGAGGATGGGTACCCCGCGAAACCCGCAAGGAAACGACTAAGATGACATCCAATCCCATTACCGCTCCCCCCCGACGAGGCATCTGGCAAGCCCTGGCCGACCAGGTACTTGCCGGTACCCCCATCGATCGAGATGAGGCGCTCGCCATCCTGCGTTGCCCCGATGATCAACTCCTGGAATTGCTTTCCGCATCCTTTCAGATTCGTTCCCGCTGGTTTGGAAAGACCGTGCAACTTTACTTCCTGATGAATGCCAAGAGTGGTCTCTGTCCGGAGGATTGTACTTACTGTTCCCAGTCAAAGGTCTCCACCGCCGAGATTCCCAAGTACAACATTCTTAACCGGGAGAAGTTACTTGAAGGAGCGGCGCTGGCAGCCGAGAAAAATGCCGGGACTTACTGCCTGGTGATCTCTGCCCGCGGCCCAAGCGAAAACGAAATGAAGGCGGTCGAGTCGATCGTCCCCCAGATCAAGGCGCAACATGACCTGAAGATCTGTGCCTGCCTGGGCCTGCTCGATGACGACCAGGCCGGGCGACTGAAGGCGGCCGGGGTCGATCGGGTGAACCACAACCTC
>JAYGDH010000343.1:0-4120 GCA_046583055.1 Pirellulaceae bacterium
AGGTTAAAGAAAGCATCGGCCTGCTGAGGGTCCAGTGTAATGGCTTGCCGGTATTCACGGATGGCTTTTGGAACCTGCCCCAGGTAGGCAAGCGAGATACCATAATGGAAATGGACGAGTGCCTCGCTGGGTGCCTGCTGCAGTGCTGCCTGGTAATGTGGCAGCGACTCTTTGAATTGTTGTAGCTGGGCATGAAGAATGCCAACTCGCAGATGCGCTTGCCAGTCCCCAGGGTTGATCCGCAGGACTTCCCGAAAATGTTTTCTGGCTTCATCGTACTGCATGTTTTCCGCCAGCAGTGCACCCAGTAATTTGTGAGCTTCCACGTGGTCTGGCAACTGGACCAGGGCCTGCCGGTAATGTTCGGCCGCCTCGTCCAGGCGTCCCAGGGTTTTCAGGTAGGGTGCTGACAGCAGGAGAGCCTCGGCATCCCGGGGGAGCGTTTCCAGGGATTCCAGTGCCAGCGAGCCAGCTTCCAGGTGCTTGCCCGCCCAGTTGAGAACCTTGGCAACATTACGCAGGGCAATGGCATGAGCAGCCTGATCTACCTGTCCGTAAACCCTTTGATCGATCGTGGCCAGGTCACGTTCCTGCCAGGATTTTTCAGATCCGATCAAACGGCTTGCTATCATCTGGTTGACAATATGAATGGCCAGCTGGCGATGGACGGCAGGTCGCAGATGAACGTGATCCAAAAAGTATTCCTGGCCGGGCAGGCCATGTTGGTTTTCACGCATGCACTGTTGCTGGAGAAGGTGATGAAAATCAAGGAACGGGACGTTCCCTGTCTGTGTTACCTGTTTACAGGCTTCGCGTATGGCGGAGGGTGCTCGTAGTGGGCAGATATCCTCTTCAAGAGCCCGTTCGCTGGCCGCCAGCGCCTGTTCCTGTCGATTGGCTGCCAGCAGTAATCGTCCCAGTTGGTAGTGCAGTCCGGCATGACGATCGTCGATGGCCAGTGCCTGTTCGCACTGGATAATCGCCTCGTCGATTTTTCCCTGCAGCTGCAGGGGACGCGCCGCTTCAAGAAAGTTATCGAAACGTTTCTTGTCGGAGTTTCCCAGCGTGTCCTGGTGCTGGCTCTTGAAGGGTGAACAATCTTTTAGGTTACTGGCGGGAGAGATGATCAATACCTCGGCACCGCAGGAGCGTGCCAGCTGAACGATGCGTTGCAGGTTGTAACTAAAGTGGCTGGTGATCTGCTCACGTAAACGGTCATCACGTTGATAGGAAGAAGGCCCCACGGTGTGATTCAGGATCTCGTCCACTTCAGCGGACATCGGGTAGGGGTTGAATGGAGGCGTCGACGGCCTGGAGAGTAGCTTGTGAACCAGCGAGTACGTTCGCAGGTGGCTGGCAGTGCCGGCTGCCCGTGTCAGCAACGGTGACATCTCGCTGAGCCGTGGATAGGTCCGTTTTTCCAGGAACTCGTTGTGGCCAGCATAGATCACGAACAGGTCAGGTTGGTAATGCACCAATTCCTGTACGACAGCTGCAATCCGGTAGCTGGCGTAACTGACGCCACCTGCATTGATCACTTCCCAGGATCGATTCGGATCGGCAACGGGCAACATTTCTCGAAGCCATCCCGGGAATGAGGTGACATCATCGAACGGGCGCCCGTAAGTTGTACTTCCACCCAGGCAGAAGACGCGAAACGTGTTGGCTGGCTTGTTCCTGGAAAACCGTTGGATATTGAAATGGGTTCGCCGATTGGGAGCGGTGACCAGCATGCCGGATGACGTGGAGTCGGCATCATTTACGTAGAGTGGAATCGACGAGGAAAACCCCACGAAAGGATCGTCCTGGCGGATCAGGGGGGCGAGTCCGCAGACGACCAGGATGCATTCGAGTAACGTGAAAAAGAGGAGTACGCTGACCATCGCGAAAGCGATTTTCTTCTTCAGGGACAACGGGGTAGAAGATGTCATGGTGCGTTGAGTTGGCAGCGGTTACTACAGTGAATCGACTATCGGCGACCGATGCAAATCAGCAGGCCACTCTGCGTAGTCACGTAGAGGTGTTGACCGGCCACGGCCAGTCCATCATGAACCAGCTCGTGAGCAATTTCTAGTTCTGCGAGTAAATTTCCGTCGCTGACCGAGTAACAGCGAATCACGCTGGGTCCACTGCGGTCGGGTGTGAAGCGTCCGGCAACATAGAGTCGCTGCGGCGTGGATACCATGCCCTTGACGCGTGCTTCTGTCGCCAGGGGGTGAGACCAGGTTGCCGAGGTCTTTTTCTTGAGGTCCGCTCCAAACAATTCGCCGTCGTCCGAGAGGACTCCATTTCCGCCGCTGACCTTGGCCAGCCGAAACCCCAGGGTGGTCTCCTGGTGCAGGCACAGCAACTGTCCGGATGGCCGATCGTCGACGGTCCACAGCTGTAGGTTCTTACGCGTGGCGACCGGTCGCTGGTGCCAGGCATCATTGAGTAATCCCAGTTCGCCTCCACGCAGACGTTTTACACGGGCCTTCTGCTGTTTGCCTGTCAGGGCATCGAATTCCAACCCGGCCATTTGGACGGTCCCATCCTGGCCATTGAGTACATCGGGTAAACCGGTATGATCTTTGGCCTGTACAGACCAGGTTGACTTACCCGTGGGCAACTCGAGGGCATGCAGTTGTAAACCGCCATCGGCCTCGGCATGCCTGCCGGTCAGGGCAAACACCTGGTTGTCTTGTACCAGGGTGCCGCCAACCACGGGCCAGATTGATTCGAGTTGTCCATAAGCAAGGATGCGTTTTTCCTGTGGGGCAACCCGGGTTCGCCATACCAGTTCACCATCCGCGCTGCGCAGGCAGTAGATCCAGCCATCACGGCATCCGAACAGGCAATACTGCTGGCTGATCGTTGGTGGACAGTCAATTCTTCCGCCAGCAGTGAATTGCCATTGAACCTTCCCCGTTTGGGAATCGGTAGACACGATTTGATGACGGTCCACGATGCCGGTAAATACCGAACCACCTGCGATGACCGGGCCTGTGAGGACTCCCCCGTTCTTGTGACTCCATTCGTTTTCCAGGGAAGCATCTTCCGTGGGGACTTTCGGACGATATACGGGAGAACGATTTTCTATCGGGGTCGTCCAACGGATGGTGAGTTGATCAGGACCGGGGGCCATGGTATTTCCCGTGCGCGTGGCATCATGTCGGTAGGTAGGCCAGTCCGTGGCGGTGACAGGAAAGTTGATAGGTTTTTCATAGGCCGGGCCCTTTTCCCGAGGCTGGACTTTTGAGTCGCTAGCCAAGTGATCTACGGTGGCAAAGCCAATAAATCCTCGTAGCATGGAGTAGCATCCACAGGCATGCGGAAACGTGTAGAGCAGTCCGTTAGCCGGTAGCATGCCGGCCGTGGCGCAGGAATTACGTCCAGCCTTAAAATGTTGATATTGACCGGTTTTCAGGTCAGCAAAATCCATGGATCCACACATGAAAAAACGTTCCGTGGCAACATCATAACCACACCGATGCTTGAACGTAAAGTTTTTTGGCTGGATGATTCGCTTGGTGACCAGGCCGGTTTGCGGGTCGAGCCCTTCCCAGGCATATTGCTTGGTCTCCTGCGTATTGGCAGTATGAATCCAGACCAGGCCCTGCATCGCCATGATTTTGGTGTATTGGCCGCCATGTCCAATCAGGTCATAGGTGTAACTCCACAAGTGCTTGCCTGTTTTAGCGGAGACGCCGTGGTTTCCTTCCTCGTTGGCTGAAACCAGCACGTCTGCCTGGAATAAAACCAGGTCAGGACTTGATTTGGCCCAACCTGCGGTGGGTTGGGTCCAGGCTTCACGGCCACTGTCCAGGGCCAGCTTCATGAAGAAGGAACCCTTGCCACGGCGGCTCTCATCAACGTGGACGAAAATACTTTCACCGGCAATGATGAACTGATTCTTGTCCTTGAGACTGATTTCCTTTTTCCACTGCAGGTATCCCGTCTCCTTGTCCAGGCAGGTCAGGCTTGTCTCCGAACCAACCAACAGGAGACCGTCGGTTACCATCAAGCTACCCACCTTGAGGTTAAGTGGTGGCTTAAATGTCGCCAGGGTGTTGCCAGTATCTGCATCCAGGGCCAGCAGGCTTCCCCGGTTGTCGGCCGTGTAAATTACATTGCCCGATAC
>JAYGDH010000112.1:0-7254 GCA_046583055.1 Pirellulaceae bacterium
CTGGTCCCAGGGCAACAGGTAGCCCGTCAAGCCCAGGCCCATCGTGATCAGCAACAAGATCAGCCCCAGCCAGTAGTTAATCTCGCGTGGTTTCTGGTAAGCCTTTTCCCAGATCACCTGGAGCATGTGTACTGGCAATAACACGACCATCGCCTGTGCCATGAAATGGTGAATTCCTCGCAGTACCCAGCCGCCAGGAACCACGTTCTGGATGTGATAGACGCTGGCCCAGGCATTCTGGCTGCCCGCACTATAAAACATCCAGAGAAACATGCCCGTGATAACCTGCGTAACGAAGGCAAAAACCAGCATGCTTCCGGACACGTAACGCCACTTCGCGCCACCCGGTATATTCTCGTAAAGCGATTCATGCACCAGTTCCTTGACACCGGTACGATCATCAACCCAATTGACAAGCCATTTCATAGGACTGCTTATGCCTTCCTGATTGGTTCTTTGTTACCCGTATAGAAATCGAAAAACTCAACCCACACTTCACCGTCAGCCAACTTCCCGCTGTTAACTACCAGCCGATCCAATGGCCTTGGACTCGGGTTATGACTGCCCTCCTGCTCCCGCTTCGTACCGTCCAGGTTAAATGAGCTGTTATGACAGGGACAGAGAAACGCCGAATCTGACTGCTCGTAAGAAACGGAACAACCAGCATGTGGGCAGGTTGTCTGGAAGGCAACGACCGACCAGTTCTTTCCCGATTTATCCACGAACCCCTTCTGCTGGCCACCATCCTGCTTACTCAGGTAAATGGCTCCGATGGGCTGCTGCGGGATATAATTCCAACCATCGAACTGATCTGCAATCACTTCGAAGCGTCGTGGCACACCGTCATCCGAGAGCGCATCGATCGTGGTGATGAAATACTCATCCTCACTGGTCCCACCACTGCCCGTCACCTGGCGATACTTCTGAGGCACCGTGCGCTGCCGAAAGGGTTCCATTAACACCGCGTACAGGCCAACCGCCAGCGGCCCGAGACCGGCCAGGGTTCCCACCACGACAGCCGCGATCTCAACCAGAAAACCCCGTCGCTTTCCGGTCGATTCACTAGCCTGTTCATCCTGGGCATCTGTTCTATCTGACATCTGCGGATATCCTTTCCATGCGTTCGACTCGCTTCCATTGCCCATCGGGCGAGAAACAAGAACGTATTATCAACGGCGTGATTCTGATACCGCGTCCGTCGGCAACATTACCAGACGCACCCGGTTGGTATGGAGAACGGCCACGAGCAATTGCTCTGGGGAATGCCTGGCTGTTCGGTGGTGGTATTTCGGGGCCGTGAATGATGCTGCGATCCTGGCAATCACGCCCCGGGCAGGTTGTCTTCCTTTCCTTTCTGGTTCGCTTCCTAGCTTTCGCAGCGCAATTGAATTATTGCATTTGTTTACGGACAGCGTCAAGAACTGACACGGAGGCCTGTTCCAGGGAATCCTTCAGGAAAGCACCGGCGGCAGCCTGGTGACCACCGCCACCAAAAAGACCGGCCAACTCGCTGCAATCCACCATGCCACGGCTACGAAAGCTGATCTTCACCCCGCCTTCCGGCTGTTCCAGCAAGATCACCGCCACTTCCACGCCCTTGACCAGGAACAGGTTGTTGACAACGTCCTCGGTATCACTGAGCAACGCCCCCGTCTCGGAAAAATCTTCTTTGCGCAAGTGCGTATGGGCCAGTTTACCCGCTTCCTCCACGACGATACGCTCCAGGGCACGTCCCCGCAACTTGACTCGCCCCAACGTATCGCACTCATACAACTGGCGGTATATTTCCGTGGGATTCACTCCTGCCTCCAGCAACTGGGCTGCACAGGCATAGGTTTTCTCTGTCACGGAATTAAACCGAAACCAGCCCGTATCCGTGGCTAAGGCAGCAAACAACGGCATGCCAATTTCTTCGGTAAGGGCCACGTCCAGGTGCCCCGCCGCATCAACGACCAGGCGTCCCGTCGCCTCTGCCTCGGGATCCTTAAACAACTCGGCTCCCAGGTCATCCTCACCCACGTGATGATCCAGCACGATTTTGTGAGCGGGCAGGGATCGCAGGGCATCTCCCATCGGCCCCAGTTGTGCCCAGGCACTGGTGTCCAGAACCATCAGTAATTCAATTTCCTGCAAGTCGGCCAGCGTCACGCCATTGCCCAGGACTTCAATCCGACCTCGCGGATCAATAAATGCCAGGTTCGGAGGTGTCGAATCTCCGTTGACAATCCTGACATCTTTACCAAGGGCTTCCAGGACTCCGGCCATCCCCAGTTCACTCCCCAGGGCATCGCAGTCCGGTCGGATATGGCTAACTAACAGGAATCGTTGGTGCTGCTGAATTACCTCTACAAATTTCGTCCAGTCAATGGTCATAAAGCTACCTGCTCACTTTGCTTGAATCCGTGCAGCCTGCTGCACATCTTGTCGTAATTGTTCCTGTAACGCCTCGGGGGAATCAAACGTTTGCGTCCCTCGTAACCGTTCCACTATATCAACTTCCAGCCACTCCCCGTAAAGGTCTCCTTCAAAGCCAATCAGATGGACCTCGAATTTCGCCCGCTGCTCTGCAAAGGTCGGGTTAGGACCAATATGAATGGCTGCCGGACAGGTCTCCCGCTGCCAGTGTGCCTGCCCTGCATACACTCCAGGTGCCGGCGCAAGATTGGGGATTTCCTCCAGGTTTGCTGTCGGAAATCCGATGGTCGCTCCCCGGGCTGCCCCCCGCGCCACCAGTCCCCGTACCCGGTGTGGCCGAGATAACATCTGCATGACCCGGGTCATTTCTCCCAGCTCGACCAGGGCACGAATACGACTGCTGGAAACCAGCTCACCTTCCAACAATATCGAAGCGACCACGTGCAGGCCTATTCCCGCCGAGTCACAAAAGGACCCGAGCGTCTCGATAGTACCTTCACGGTTATGTCCAAAACAAAAATCATCTCCCTCGATGACAGCTTGCGCATCCAAATGCTCACGAACTACCTTCTCAAAAAATTCTTCTGCCGAGAGTGATAGAAAGTCCAGGTCCGTTGGATAAGCGACGACCAGGTCAATCCCCAGTCCTTCCAGCAACTCGACCTTGCGCTCCGGCCAAACCAGTGGTACCGGTGCGATCTCCGGCCGCAGCACCTGGACCGGATGAGGCTCAAAGGTAAAGGCCACCGCCGGCCCGTCAGCTGCCCGCGCCGTCTCCAGCAACTGCTCTGCCAATGCCGCATGGCCCCGGTGTACCCCGTCGAAGTTGCCAATGGTCAGGGCCCCCGCCTGGAAAGCGGGCGGCAATGCTGCAAGGTCCCGAATGAATGTCACGTTTAACGACCGTCCCCAACCTACGACCCATGGTGCCGACACAACGCCTCGACAAGCTGCTCATTATGCGATGCGATCCCTGAAACTTCAACCGCCAACCTACCCGACCTGCTCGGCAATCGCCCGCGGCAAACAGTCAACCAGATCACGGGCCGTCATACCAACCTGCCCCTGTTGTTCAGCTGCCAGGTCACCCGAGCGACCGTGCGTGTGAACTCCCAGGCAGGCCGCGGACATGATATCCAGGCCCTGGCATACCAGGGCTGTCAGCAAGCCTGTCAACACATCGCCGGAACCTCCCGTTGCCATCCCCGGGTTTCCTGTCTCGTTGTGATAGAACTGCGTACCGTCAGTAACCAACGTCTGGTGCCCCTTGAGGACTATCACCAGTTCATTCTCAGCAGCAAATCGGCCTGCCAGTTCCTCGTCTGCCTGTCGCTCTTGTGGAGCCACACAGACCCCCTGACGGTCCGCAGGGACCCGCGACCACGACTGGGCTTTCAAGTAGGCAAACTCGCCCGGGTGAGGTGTTAAAATACGAGGGCCTGCTGCCCCGGCCAGACCCTCTTTCCGCATGGCCAACGCATGAATGGCATCTGCATCCAGGATCAGCGGTTGCCGAATATTTTCATAAAGCCAGGCCACCAGTCGTATCGTATCTTCACTGCGACCCAGCCCCGGGCCACAAGCCCAGCAGGTAAAGTCATCCTGACGGTGTTGCAGCAACGGCCAGGCCTCGAACTGGATCCTTCCCGCCGCATCAGCAGGCAACGCCCAGGTCATATAGGAAGGTTCGTAGGAGGCCACTACCTGCTGGCAACCGGCAGGCACGCCCAACGTCACCAGGCCAGCACCGCCGCGCAGGGCAGCCATTCCGGCCAACCCGATGGCTCCCGCCATCCCGGCAGAACCACCCAGCAATAACGATTTTCCGTAGTGCCCTTTATGGCTGTCCGGTTCGCGCGGATTTAATCGGGGAAGTTTCATGGCTGCTGCCCACGGTCAGGTCAAGTGCTAGTCATCCAGCGAAAATGCCTCGCGACGACTGGGATCTTTCACGCGAACAATCACTCCTGCCACGTAAGCTGCCTTGAAACCCGCATCAATGTTTACCACCGTTACATTGGATGCACAGCTGTTAAGCATTCCCAGCAGGGCAGCAAAACCACCAAAGCTGGCTCCGTATCCCACGCTGGTCGGCACAGCAATGATCGGGCAGTCCACATATCCACCGACCACGCTCGGCAAGGCACCCTCCAGGCCCGCCACCACGATCACAGCATCCATTGCCTGGAGCATAGCGACATGTTCCAGTAACCGATGAGGCCCCGCCACGCCAACATCAGCAACAAATTCTGCGGTAATGCCCATCCAGGCCAGTGTCTCACGAGCTTCATCTGCCACGGGTCGATCACTGGTACCAGCTGTCACGATCGCCACGCGTCCCGGGTTCTCTTCCGTGGGTGAGTTAGCTCGAAAGGTACGAGCCGAACAGTGATGGATGCCATCCGGAAATTCCTGCTTCAGCAGGTCCGCTTGTTCCGCGGTGACCCGTGTCACCAGTATCGGCTGGGATTCCAACATCAGGCGCCGCACGATTTCCACGACGGTTTCCGGAAGTTTTCCTTCACCAAAAATGACCTCGGGAAACCCGCAACGACGCTGGCGATCCAGGTCCAGGGTAACCTGCTCTAAGGGATCCGCCCCGGCAGTCTCGTCAGGCCTCTGCAAACGCCGCACGAAATCATCCACCGACAACTCACCGGCGATGAGCCGCGTTGCTAATTCTTGTAAGATCTCTGGCTTCATCTGTTTTCTCCGCTCCCTGCATGGTAGCCGCTGAGGCAGACCCAGGGAAATAGCCTGGCCCTCGTTTTGACCGCCGGGCCGCCATAAAAGCAGGAATCCGGAAAATTCTCCTGACCTGTCAGGACCTTGGCTACGTAGTTGCCAGCATCCCCTCGGGTTGGCTATCGTCGCCTAAATGATCTTGGCATACCAAGGTTCACACGGCAGAATCCAGCTGCTGCTGAATCCTCCACCAGACATTTTCTGCTGCCACCATGGAAAACCACGATCCCGAACATCCTCTGAACGTCTCCTGCTTCCTGCCCTCGCTGGCAGGTGGTGGAGCGGAACGCATCACGGTCAACCTGCTACACGCACTCCAGGATTATCCGGTTAACCTGGAACTAGTGCTGGCCGATGCGACCGGACCGTACCTGGAAGCTATTCCACCCACCGTCCCGGTGGTTTCCCTCGACACCCCGCACGTACGACATGCCTTTCGCCCGCTGGCACGCTACCTCAAGCAGCGTCAACCTGACATCCTGCTTTCACATCTGAGCCACGCGAACCTGGCCGCCGTCGTGGCGAGAAAGAAGTCTCGCACCTCGACACCGCTGATCCTCGTCGAACATCTCACGATGTCAGCCTACCAGGGGCAAACCTTTCGAGATCGACTGATCCGACCACTGGCGCGCCTGCTCTATCGATCGGCCGAATCCGTGGTGGCTGTTTCCGAAGGAGCTGCCCGGGATCTCGAGCGACAACTTCGCTGGAAGACTGGCCGGGTTTCAGTGATCCACAATCCGGTCGTTGACGCATCGTTAATGGAAGCCAGCACGGCACCACTGGACCATCCATGGGCCAGCGACCATTCACTGCCCATCCTGCTGGGGGTCGGCCGCTTAACCCCGCAAAAAGACTTTGCCACGTTACTGAGGGCGTTTGCCCAATTGCTGAAAGAACGTCCCGCCCGCCTGGTCATTCTTGGTGAAGGCGAATGTCGTACCGAGTTGGAACAACTCTGCCAACAATTGCAGCTGACCGACAGCGTTTACCTTGCCGGTTTCGTCAGCAACCCTTACCCCTGGATGCACCGTGCCGATGGATTCGTACTCTCCTCCCGGTGGGAAGCCTTACCCACGGTCCTGATCGAGGCCCTGGCCTGCGGTTGCCCCGTTACAGCCACGGACTGCCCAAATGGTCCGTCAGAGATCCTTCTCCAGGGGGCACACGGTATCCTGGTTCCGATGGAAGACCCATCCGCCCTCTGCACCGGAATGCGGCAAATGCTGGAGAAAGAACACGACCCGGAGCAGTGTCGTCAACGCGGTCAATCCTTCTCTTTCGAACGTGCCGCCCGGCAATACATGCAGCTATTTCAGCGGGTTGCCGGAGACCGCCAGGATTCTACTGTAGACGGAAATTGACCGGAAACTTCCCGGGCCAGTATCTCGCCTATCCCGAACCTACTGCAACTGGATGGCCTCACGTGCCTTGCCAGCAACGGCTTGGCTGCTCACAATACAGGTTACGGCTGTGCAGCCCCGTATGGCTGACGGCGACCAGGAACGCATGCATAAAGTGAATCTCCATGCCAAGTTGTGTTTTAGCTTACTCAGGCGGTCTGGATACCTCTGTCATCCTGGGATGGCTGAAGGATCGAGGCTATGACATCCACGCTGTTTACGTTGATCTCGGTCAACCCTGTGAAGACCGGGAAGAAATCCTGCAAAAGGCACGTGACGTGGGAGCGGTCAGTTCCCAGTTGATCGATGCCCAGGAAGAATTGTGCCGCGATTTTGCTTTTCCCATTCTCCAGTGGCAGGCAAAATACGAGAGCATCTACCTGCTAGGCACCTCCATCGCCCGACCACTCATCTCCAAGGCCTGCCTGCAGGTCGCTCGAGAAGTTGGTGCGGACGCTTACGCACACGGCGCCACCGGCAAAGGAAACGATCAGTGTCGTTTCCAGTTAGCCGCCGAAGCCCTGGATCCCAGCGTGGAAGTCATTGCACCGTGGCGCATCGAGGAATTCCGCCAGCTGTTTCCTGGTCGTTCAGAAATGATCAGCTACTGCAACGAAAAGAACATTCCCGTGAAAGCCTCCGTGGCAAAACCCTACAGTTCGGATGAAAACTGCCTGCACATCAGTTACGA
>JAYGDH010000608.1:0-2536 GCA_046583055.1 Pirellulaceae bacterium
ATGGTTAACCGACAAGAAACCTGCCGTGGTCCATATCAACGTCGGTTTGCACGACATGTTCCTGGGCACGAAGGGAGGCCAACCGCGCCATAGCCTGGAATTTTACGAGGCCAACCTGCGGAACATCTTTGCCCAACTCAAGCATCTGACCGATGCCCGTATTATCTTTGCACTCACCACTCCCGTGGATGAAGAGCGCCAGGCCATCTCGAAAGTCTATGGTCGCGTGGTGCGCCGCAGCGCGGACGTCGCTCGTTATAACGAGGCGGCTCGACGCATTGCGCTGGCAGCGGGTGCCGCGGTAAATGACCTGCATGCCATCGCCGTGCAGGCTGGAAAAGACGATATCCTTCGCGAGGATGGGATTCACCTGTCCGACAAGGGTTGCACAGTGTTGGGCAAGGCTGTCGCTGAGCAAGTCGACTTACAGTTGAACCCCGAATTGGACAAGTCACGCGCGAAGCCTATTCTCGTGGGCGACACACCCGCCCACGAAATCGTGAAGCGACTGGGCGCTCGGATGGAAGAGGGAATGCCCGCCAGCGAACTGAACCACTATGCATTTCAGTTTAATCGCGAGGACCGCAACCGGGACGGCCAACACACACGCCAGGAATACGTCGAGACGGGACGATACCTGACGCCCCAGGCACGGGCCGGCATCTTCCAGGCTGCTGACGGGAACTCCGATGGTGTGGTCACGCGGGATGAGTACACCCTGAACCGGATCATCACCGATGAGGCCAAGATCTTGATCCAGCGCATGGATGACGACAAGGATGGTTATGTCGAGGAGCCGGAATTCATCAAGCACGCTACCAGGCTACTGGGTGATGCCAAGCTGGCAGCGACCGTCTACACGGCACTGGATCGGAACCGGGATGGTGAAATTCTCACCTCGGAGTACCTGCGCACCTGGGGCCAATGGGCCCGCTCGGGGCAGCCGTCGGCGGAGAAACGGATTGCCGCGCGCCGCGCTGCCCTGGCACGACCGAAACCGTAACACGACAACTCCTGCCTGACTCCAGGCTGGTTGTTTGGACCTGGCTAGCCACGTTTTCAGGAGACGCGGTTCTGCCCCTTGTTTTCCGCCTGCTGAAGCGTGATCGGCCAGCCAGGAAACTGGTTGCCCGCTTTCCCATCGGTTGGATCCACGTTAAACCGAAAGGCGTCCAGCGTGTAGGTTTTCTTCTCCGTATCGATGGTCACGAATCCAAAGCCGCTTCCTTTCTGGTGTGCCCGTTCATAACGAGGACGCTTGGTAGCGACCTTGGGGTCACCCGTGGCATAAACGTAAACCTTGTTTCCAAAACCATCCAGGAATTCACCCGTATTTGCCAGCCCATGCTGCGGACGATTCTGATGGGGCATTCCCACCTCGTCCGGTCGCCACCAGCGCGGGTAACCGGCACCAATAGCAGGGGTACAGAAGGACCAGTTACTATCGCGTTGCTCGGCCACGCCGTACTGGCAGATTGATGTCAGATGCTGATCCCCATTAATGTGCAGTGCCATCGATTCGCGAATAATGTCGATCGCTCGGTTCCGGGGCGTTTGAGGCCAGGCACCGGAATCCAGGTCGGCCTTCAGGTAGCCGTTGAAGCCACCGTGATGCGTGGCCACGCCGGCGAACACGGTTTGACTCAGCAGCACTTTCATCGTGTGCCCGCGCCAATCCTTGCCCCACGCCTTGAGAAACGCTTCCTGGCGGTCACCCAGCAGAACCAATCCCGGCTTATCAAGCACCGAGGTATCAAAGTTCTTGTCGCGCACGTGATCTGCACGCCCCGAACCTGTTTCAACGCGTTCCGGACCACTCTTCCATTGGCGATCCCCCAGGATCGCAAAGCTCACACCGCCATAAACCATGTCCCCGTAATAGACACTGATATCCTGTTCCACCGGCCGGGAATCATAAAAATCGGGGTGGTGACTACAGTTGGTCTTGTGAACCACGTTGACCATGCGAGCCGGCTCCCGGTAGCCACCCTTCGAGGAAGCGCCCTTGGCCAGATCCTTCATGGCCGCCCCCGCCTCGCCCCAGATATTCCCCTGGAATACGTCATGGTCATCCGGGATGCAGAGCGTGGGAGCATTTTTCATTGATTCACGAAACGACCAGCCGAACTGGTAAAACTTGCGCAGGTAGTTGAGAATTGCCGGATCGGCAGGGTCACGGATAATGCCGAATCCACCATGTCCCTCGTACAACTGGTCACCGGAAAAGTAGATCATGTCCGGATCCATCTTGACCACATTATTGGCCACCGGCTCATAGGGAAATGCATAGTCGTTTTGGCAGGTGAGTGCTGCCAGTCGCAACGGCCGTCCCACCGGGTTCGAACGAATCGTACCCTGCCAGCGGTCAGCAATCGAATCACCTTCCTTGAAAGACTGTTCGTAAATCACCCTGTACGGAACAGGCTTTTTCTCGTCCCAGTTGGGGATGCGGAACGTCGCCGTCCAGGCCTCGGGATCCAGTCTGGCCTTGCCCAGCGACACCCAGTCGTTTTGCCGCTTGACCTGCAGTTCCACT
>JAYGDH010000131.1:0-9631 GCA_046583055.1 Pirellulaceae bacterium
TTGGAAGCACGGTAAAATCTGCGATGCGAACCACGAATTTCGGCCTTTAGCACACGTCCCGATAATCCCTACAACCGTACCAGGTTAACATTCTTTCTATATCGGTCGAAAAGGGGGAAACCTTGAAAACGGCTCCCTAAACGTCCCGTCTGAATTCAAAATACCCATGTCTGGGGGCAATATAGAACAGGCACCCTTTCCACTTCGCGGCTGCCAGCAAAAGAACCCGGCCGATCGACCCGTGACGCTACTGCGTCACAGGCCCACCGACTCGGGTCTCGAAGTTATCTGAGAATCCCATCGTAACGACTAGATATCGAAATCCAGCAGATCCAGGTCCGCAATCGTGACACCAATCAACAACAGAGTATCGTTACCCCAGTTGTTTGTCGGTAGTGATATTCTGACACCTTGTGACGTCTGAGAACAATGGTTTAACAGGTCTGCAAAGTCGGCAATCTGAATGCCAGGATGCGTCAGGTCAATTACATCCACGCCAGGCGTGAAGTCAATGATCACGTTGTATTCAACAGTACCGGTGGGTCGGATGATAAAATAGTCCGTGTCCGCACCACCGAACATGAAGTCGTTGCCCCCCCACGAATGCAATTCGTCTTGACCGTCGCCACCATGCATGAAGTCGTTTCCCCTTTCACCCTTGATGACATCATCTCCAGGACCGCCGTAGAGCGAGTCATCGCCATCGTCTCCATAGAGTCGATCATCACCAGATTCTCCGTAGACCCGGTCGTTACCGTCTCCAGCACTGACATAGTCGTCACCCGATCCAGCGTAGACGACATCTTCGCCACTGCCAGAAAGGACGTAGTCATCTCCCGAGCCTGCATAGACAAGATCGTTATCCGGTCCACTACGAATGGTGTCATTACCAGGTCCAGAATTGATAAAATCGTTTCCGGCATAGCTCTGGATGGTGTCATCGCCAGCGCCCGTCATGATCACATCATCCTTTGACGTTCCATCAACATCTTGAGGCCGTGTCCATTCCAGGTATTCTTCAGCTACTCTTCGTGCCATGTCATCATCCATTACGCGAAATTCAGCCTCTCGCTTGAGTAGTGGATTACCGGCATCCGCTTGCCGGGCATGATTCAAGACCAGGAATCCTCCCAGGGTGAGCAGGAACATTGCGGCCAGGTTGGTGAGTTGGTTTTTGCGTAACAGGTTCATGATGATACTTCCTTTGCTATCTGTTTTCGTTCGAGAATTACGACATCCGCGATATCGCACAGGTACCTCAACGCAGTTAGCCTGGCTGCCTCACGCGAAAAAACCGTGAAAAACTCGGCTCTCCTGAAAAACTCGCTCGAAAAGGGGGCGGGAAACACATTCTTGCCCGGGAATGCATCTAAGGCCAATGGGGGTATAATGACCAAATTAACCTTGAGGTTCAGAAAGTCGATATCTAAGATAAGTCCAGGAGCTCAGAACCCCTATCGAGGTCTATCATGCTGCGACTTTATGCCGACCAATCAGATCAGAAGCATTCCCCCAGGTATTGTGATGGCCTGAGTCGTCGCAGCTTTGTCCAACTGGGCGTTGCCGGCATGGCGTCACTGGGTCTTGGCGATGTCCTCAAGGCAAAAGCCTCTGGTGATCCCGGTCGTGATAAATCCAAAGTTTCCACGATCCTGATTTGGCTTGATGGTGGCCCGGGCCACATGGACATGTATGACATGAAACCAGATGCTCCTGTTGAGTATCGTGGACTATGGAGTCCCATCCAAACCAAGGTCCCCGGTTTCGACATCACTGAACTTTATCCGTTACAGGCCAAGCACACGGACAAGTTTTCCGTGGTCCGATCTCTACATCATGACACCGGAGATCACTTTGCCGGTGCGCACCGCATGCTTACCACCAAGAACATGGGGGTAAGTGGGGGAAACAATATCGGCAAATTCCCTGGGATTGGTGCCATCGTCGCCCAGCAGCGTGAAAAGCTAAATCGCAATGTTCCTCCTTACGTGTCGGTTCCCACGGCATCGAGCGTGGGACGGGTTCCCGGATACTTCAGTGGCAAGTTTCTTGGCGTGCAGTACGATCCATTTATGACCAAGGGTGATCCAAACAGCGATAAATTTCGCGTTCAAAATATGGTCTTACCCACGGGGATCACCGTCGACCGCCTGGATGACCGTACCCGGCTGCGTGGAGAACTGGATAAGATCACCCGGGATATCGAATCCAACGGCACGTTTGACGCGCTCGACCAGTTTGACCAGCAGGCCTTTAACTTTGTCACCGGCACCAAGGCGCGTACGGCATTTGATATCAACCAGGAAGACGACAAGCTACGGGAACAATACGGACGCAATAGCTGGGGGCAAAGCACACTTCTGGCACGCCGCCTGGTCGAGGCCGGTGCCTCCTTTGTCACCGTCCACTACGGCGGCTGGGATCATCACTGGAATCTTCAGAGTGGATACGAAACATTACTACCTCGTGTCGACGCCGCAGTCGCCAGCCTGTTTGAAGACCTCGCCCAACGAGGCCTGCTTGATACCACCATCGTCATGCTGTGTGGTGAATTCAGTCGCACGCCTCGCATGAATGACGGGGGCAATGGAGGACCACCGCTGAGCAAGGGAACGCCAGGTCGTGACCACTGGGGCAATTCCATGTTTTGCTTGCTGGGCGGCGGCGGTATCCGTGGCGGCCAGGTTATCGGTTCAACCACGGCCAAGGGAGAAGCTGCCAAGAATCGTCCGGTCACACCGGCTAATATTCACGCGACCGTATACGAGTGCATGGGAATCGATCCCAAGCTCCACATACTGGATCATGCCGGGCGTCCAACGCCCGTCCTGGAAGATCCAACCCCGATCCATGAGCTCCTGTAAAGCCTGCGGTTTGGAACAAAAAACACTCGCTTCGTCGACGACAGCTGCGACAGGCTGTTTCTGAAATAAAAGGTAACATGATGATCGTAGTCACCAACTGTATTCCCGTTGCGCAGGGGCACGAAATCGATTTCGAGGATCGCTTCCGTAACCGGGTCCACCTGGTCGACGAGGCTCCAGGATTCATTCGTAACGAGGTCCACCGCCCTCGCCCGATGCGGTTTGATCACGAGAGTGGAGGATTCGTGGAAGATGCCGATACAGAAGGCTATTACGAGGTAAAAACCTGGTGGGGATGCATGGAAGACTTCGCGGCCTGGACACGCAGTGAGGCCTTTGCCGAGGCACACGCGAATCGAGCTCCCCAGGAAATGTTCCGAGGCCCTAGCAAGCTCGATGTCCACGAGGTGTTTCTTTCCACCGACCTGGACGTAACCAGCTAACCCGCCCGCTCAGGATTTCAAAAGCGAGCTGTTGATATCGGCCAGGCGGGCACAACCGGTCGTCAGCATGGCATTGGCAAGCTCATCGCGAAGCAACTCCAGCACCCTGCGAACCCCTGCTTCCCCGCCAGCCGCCAGGCCCCATGCATAGGGACGCCCGACAAAGACGGCCCGGGCTCCCAGGGCCAGGGCTTTCAGGACATCGGTACCGCGGCGAATACCACTATCCATGTAAACTTCCGCCCGGTCCCCAACCGCTTCCACGATTTCTGACAAGACGTTGATGGTAGCGGGCATTCCGTCCAGGCGACGGCCACCGTGGTTGGAAACAATGATTCCATCCAGCCCCATCTTGACGGCACGCCGGGCATCATCCGTTCTCAACACACCCTTGATCAGGATGGGCAAACGAGTTTGCTTCCTGAGCCATCCAAAGAAATCCCAGGAAAGCGAGAGATCCCAGGCCTGGGCATTAAATGCCTGCACTTGCTCGTTACTCATGGCGTTCGTGATTTGCTTAAAACCGATGTCGCGCAAGTGCTTGACCAACATTTCCTTGGGCAGGGAAAACTTGTTGCGTCGATCGGCATCCTTCCACTCGCCCAGGTCAACCGTCAGAATAATCGCATCAAACCCGGCTTGATTCACCCGGTCGACCAGTTGTCGTGCGACCTTTCGATCCCGAGGAACATAGAGCTGGAACCATTTCGGTCCCTTGCCAGACTGGGCGATCTCCTCGACGCTGTTACCGACACTGCCACTCATTCCGTAGAGCGTTCCCATTGCTGCTGCGGCCCGCGCAGCAGCGCGACCTCCCTCGGGGTGATACATGCGCTGGGCCGCCACCGGTGCCAGCATGATCGGCATGGAAATCTTCCTGCCGAGTACCGTGACCGAGAGATCCGTCTTACGGACGCCCTTGAGCAGGGGCGGCAGGACCTTGATTTCTTGCAGGGCAGCCAGGTTATCTCGCAGGGTGTACTGATCACCCGACCCGGTATCGATATAGTCAAAGGTCGGTCCGGGCAGGTTGACCCTGGCCAGGCGCCTGAGATCAGCAACGTTGACCGCCTCGTCGACTGATTTTAATGCTGGCTGCTGCATGTCCTGTTCTTCCTGTCCAGCAAGCGGCTCATCTGCACCACTTACCCCCATCGCACCTGCGGCGGTTGCCAGCACCTGTCCAAAGGCCCTCCGTTGGATCGGTTGTTTCATGGCAACTATTCCTCGTTAACCAGTTCCCCGTACTGTCTTTGCAGCGGTTCAAAAGCAAACTTATTCAACACCGCAATCATTTCACAATCGCCCTCGCGGCTCAACTATTCCGCTACTGGTAATCCGTGTAGGACTTCTCCTCGATCAAGCGAGATCCCAGTAATTGATTGACCTCGCGTTTAAAGGCCGCCCGCTTGTCATTACTGTGATAAACGCCACGGGCCAGTTCCACGAACCGGTCACCAAAATCCTTGCGACGTTCACAGTCACGGATATCATCCTCGATATCCCAGATGGCCTCGTTGATCTGTTTCAAGGCTTCGGTCAGGGCCGTCAATTCGGGCGTGATGTCGACAGCCTGCTGCCAGGCATCCTCTAACGTGGACATTTCTGCTCGCACGTTAACCAGTTTTTCCTCGTCCGTGATCCGCTCGGACTTGATCATCAGGATCGTGATCTTGTCGATCAATTCACCTGGGGCAACCTCGACGGTAATGGGGGAAGGTGACGTCACCTGGCTTCTCTCCTCTGGAATAAATCACTTGTCACCGGATGGATACCCTGTCAGCAACTATTACTTACCGCCCAGTTCCTGGTAGACATGTTCGATGTTTTCCGTTCGTGTCTTGACGTCCACGCCGGTCCATTCCTGGTAAAAAGGCAGGTTAATTTCCTGCTTGATCTGGTCAAGTTTCTTACCCGCCTTGATGGCCTTACGAATCTCGGCTCGCAACTCGACAAAGTATCGCCGCTGCAGGTGGATCATCTTCTTGTCTCCGAGTTCACCATGTCCCGGGGCCATCACCTTGATCGGCAGTTCTTCCATTTGATTCAGCACGGTAATCCAGCTTTCCGTGTTGCTGTCACCCGTATAGTTAAAAGCACCATTGACGCAGGCATCACCGGTAAAGAGGATCTGGTGCTTTGGCAGCCAGGCCACCGCATCACCCAGCGTATGGGCATGACCGAAATAGATGAGTTCAACACGTTGTGTTCCGTCATCAAAGACCAGTCGGTTGGGAAAATACAGGGATGGCTTTCGATACGGCAGTTTCCCGTATTCCTCTGGCTTTTCCAATTGCGATTTCTCGAATCCAAGGATTCCCTTGGTCTCGAACTGGGCCTTGCTGCGGGCGGAGGCAACCGCCGTGGCACCCAGGCGAACATACATTTCGTTCCCATCCGCATGATCACCATGGTAGTGGGTATCAAAAACATATCGAATCGGCTTATTCGTTTGCTTGCGAATCAGCTTGATCACTTCCTTTGCCTGGTTGGGGAAATTCGCATCAATCACCAGCACGAAATCCTTGAACACAACCCACCCCTGGTTGCAGCCAATAAACTCAGGTTCATTTTGTGTCTTGCGAAAAAAGACGCCTGGGGCTAGTTCCGTAACTGTCGTGCGGGTCGGAATAAACCAAGCATCCACGATGCTGATTGAAATGGTCGCTAGCAACAGGCAAACGGTAATCAACGTCAGACGATGAAAAGTTTTCATGAAATCATTCCTGTCAAGAAACGTTTACGGACCCCCTCGAACAACGATCCACCAGGCACCCATCATACGGGCTTCCAGGCCATTCGACCAGCATCTGCTAAAATCCTCACGGATCTGCAGACCATGAAGAAATAACCGCTCCCGGCCAACTCGGGGCATGCTATCAGGGCTGTCTTTCGGTTGCCTTCTGCACCTCTTCAAGCAAGCGAGAATACTCCACTCGCAATCGAAAGGCGATCAAGTGTTTATCCTGCTGCAGGCGCTTACGATGTTCGCTGGAAGCAAAATACCCGTTGGCAAAAGCCTGGTTCATCAGGTGCACTACCTGTTGCTGGTGCACCTGATGGGCTTCTTCTTTTTCCGATATCGTGTACTTGCTGCTCGCCTGGATTCTCGCATCTAGCAGGCCGTGTAGAATCGCAACTTCAAAACAGGTTTTTCCAGACAACTCACGGCGCATTGACGTGCTAACCGATTCCACGGGTTCCTGGAGCCGTTGCAATACCAGCTGGTGGCTTTGCAGGGCACTTTCAGGATCATTCATGGCAGCCTGGATCTGGCCACTTAAGAAAGACGCCATGGCGACTATGCCCAGCTTTTCCTGGCTTCCCGTGTGGCGTTCGATGAACTGCTGAAAGTACTCCAGGTTTATCTCTAACACCTGCTGCTGACCAGCATTCAAGGCGGCGTCCTTCCCAGGCGTCGCAACCAGAACAGCTTGAGTCCTATGCACGATCAATTTGTGTGCATCCAGGAAATCCTGGTGCTCCAGTTTCAGTTGAGCTTCGACGAGTTCCTGAGCGTGAGCCGAATCACTGACTGATTCCGACGTGTCAGAAGCCATGTCCATTTCTGATTCCTGGGCTTCCTGTGTCAGGTTTTTCTGGTACTCCGCTTGCCCCCACTGCCAGGCAACTCCGGAAATACCACCGACGACCGTCAACACCAGTGCACACAACAATCCTGTCGTCACTGGATTACGTCGACACCAGCGTACTGCCCGGTCCAGCGAGGAAATTCTCCTGGCCTGGATCGGTTGCCCCGCCAGGAAGCGATTCAACTCAGCGACCAACTCCTGCGCCGATTGATAACGCCGCTGGGGATCCTTCTCCAGACACTTGAGACAAATGGTATCCAGGTCCAGGTCCACCTGGGAATTCAGCTGGCGAGGAGCCACCGGATCCCGTTCAACGACCTGTCGCAGTGTCTCCATTGCATTGGCAGCCTGAAAAGGAGCACGACCGGTCAGGCAACAATAAAGGATGGCGCCTATCGAGTAAACATCAGCGATCTCATTAATTTGATCCGTTGCTCCAGATGCTTGTTCGGGTGGCATGTAGCTGGGGGTCCCGATAATTTGCCCCGTCATGGTCAAGTTACTCGCTGACGATACTTTCTTAGCCAGCCCAAAATCGGAGATATGAGGATTATTTTTGTTGTCCAAAAGCACGTTGGCTGGTTTCAAATCTCGATGAATAACTCCTTCCCCGTGAGCGTAGACCATGGCCTCGGAAATTTTCACGAGCATCTGTGCTGACTTCTGAGGAGAGAGCGGACTACGAGCAATCAACGACGCCAGACTTTCCCCTTCCACAAATCCCATGGAAAAGAAATGCTGTCCATTCTGTTCTCCCACCTCGTACACGGGTACAACTCCGGGGTGTTCCAAGGCAGCAGCTGAACTCGCTTCTGAATAAAAACGCTGGACATCCGCTTCACTGGCCAGCTTGCCAGTGAGGATCATTTTCAAAGCCACCTGTCGATCCAGGTTCATCTGGCGGGCTCGAAAGACAACTCCCATACCGCCACGGGCCACTTCTTCCAGCAACTCGTATTCCCCAAACTGCATGGGTAAATCAATTTCAGTCTGTGGGGCTCCCGCATAGAATTCTTCCAGAACCGCCGCCGGCTCTTCTTCATCCCGGGTATTCTCTCCGTCAGCAGTGTCCGCCACGAGATTGGCACCAGCATCCACTGGAGCCTGGCCGGGACCGAATTCCACCTCTTCACGATCGCGAATCCAACTGGGTGGTAATGTTTCATCAATTGGCGGCTGGGACACCTTGCTGGTTTCCGCCGACGGACTGTTTAAATCCGCTGCTTCATCAGCCGCCATTTGGGGTTTAGGATCCCTGTCTGTCATCCCCTCACTCCACGGTGCCAATTGCCTGTATGCCAGATATCCCACATCGTAAATCAGATATCCCTTGAAGGGCAAGGTTTTTGCAAACACAGGCCCTAAGCCGCTGGATAACGACTGCTAACCCGTAAGAAAGGCTGTTTAAACCGACTCTATTGAATCTACCACGCTGGCCCCCACCGGCCATACATCAACCACTTAACCACAAGTCGAATCTCATAATAAATGGTTCACAATCGTCATAATCGTTCTGGATTACATGAATTCGGTTGCCATGATTCATGCAATCACCCCTCTTTGCGGGTCGTAAGCCTTGCCAGCTGGAAAGCGGAATCCAATTCTTACCTCGAGCAACTGAAATTGGTACAATAGCGAAGTTACCTTATTCAGCCCTGGAAGCTGGACCTGCTCTAGGCAACATCTATTTACCACGACTTTCATGCAGTGCCTTGTGCACGTAACCTAACTTCTCATGAACAAGAAACCAATCCCTGCAATTGGCATCGACCTGGGTACCACATTTTCCGTGGTCGCTTACCTGGATTCTCGCGGCAAACCGGAAACCATCCGTAACAGCGAAGGTGACCTGACAACACCCAGCGTTGTCTTTTTTGACCATGACCAGCCGATCGTGGGCAAGGAAGCTGTCAAGATAGCCACCATGGAACCGGAAAATGTCGCGCGTTGTGCCAAGCGTGAAGTTGGCAAGGATTTTTTCCATCAATCGATCCGTGATGAGCAACTGCCCCCGGAAGTTATCCAGGCACTGGTACTGAAGAAACTCAAAGATGATGCCGAGATAAAACTAGGTGAAATCTCCAAGGCCGTAGTCACGGTACCAGCTTTCTTCAACGAACCACGGCGCAAATCCACGCAGGATGCGGGACAACTCGCAGGCCTGGAAGTCATCGACATCATCAACGAACCCACCGCAGCCGCCATTGCTTACGGCGTCCAGCAGGGGTTTCTCACTGAAAGTGGAGCCACGCAACGGCAGGAACGCATCCTGATCTACGACCTGGGTGGTGGTACCTTTGATGTCACGCTGCTTGATATCAAAGGCCATCAATACAAGGCGATTGCCACGGCTGGCGATGTCTTCCTTGGAGGAATCGACTGGGATCAACGGATTATTGACCACCTCGCTGAACAATTTCAGCAAGAACATGGTGTTGATTTACGCGAGGACCCTGTCGCCCTGCAAACCTTGATCCAGGACGCCGAGGACGCAAAACGATCCCTGTCGCAACGTGACAGTATCAACATCGGTGTAAATCATGGAGGCCAGAGACTACGCATCAAATTAGCTCGCGACGAATTCGAATCCATGACCGAGGATCTCTTGCAGCGAACACTCTTCACAACACAAAAACTGCTTGACCGGGCAAACTGTGCGTGGGACGATTTAACGCGAGTGCTCCTGGTCGGAGGGGCCAGCCGCATGCCCATGGTCCAGAAAGCACTGGAA
>JAYGDH010000159.1:0-2551 GCA_046583055.1 Pirellulaceae bacterium
TGCATAGGGTGTCAGCGACTCCAGGGCAGCGTCCACTCCCTCCTGTTTGCGACCGGAAATGGTGACCTGGGCACCCGCCTCAAGAAACCCTTCCGCGATCGCCAGGCCGATTCCTCGTGTCCCACCAGTCACCAGCGCGTGCTGTCCCGACAATGAAAATCTTGCACTCATCTTCCGCTCCTCGACTGAACCATTTGCTGCACCCCGCCCTTACCTGATATATTCTGGCGCATCGGCCTCCCTTCGAACAGCCGCCCGCATCCGTTATCGCCATCCCACAGGGGATCAAGGAACAACCATGAGCCAGCACGTTCTCTACGACGTCGATAATAACGTCGCCATCATCACCATTGATAATCCGCCGGTGAATGTCCTGCAAAGCGGCATTCCCGAGGCCCTCACTGCCAGTATCAACCAGGCGAACCAGGACGAAGCCTTGCAGGCCATCGTCATTATCGGCGCCGGACGAACGTTCGTAGCCGGTGCCGACATCAAGGAGCTGGCACGCGTCGTGGCGGGAGAGGCAGAACTGAGTGGGGCCCTGCCCGCGCTGCTGACCGCCGCAGAAAACAGTCCCAAGCCCGTCGTCGCCGCTATCCACGGTTCCTGCCTGGGTGGTGGCATGGAACTGGCACTGGCCTGCCACTACCGGGTTGCCGCGGCCGATGCCCAGCTTGGCCAGCCGGAAGTTAAGATTGGCCTCATCCCGGGAGCCCATGGAACTCAACGGCTACCACGCCTTTGTGGGATCAGTAAGGCTGCCGAGATGTGCGCTATCGGTGACAACATCTCGGCTACCGATGCCGCCAGCTGTGGAATCGTCGACCATGTCGTCCAGGGGAATCTGCTGGAGGAGACCCTGGCCTATATACGCGAAACGGTGATTGCCGCCGGTCCGCGCAAAACTTCCGAGCTCGATCCAGGATTAGACATTGACGACGAAACTCAAGAGACCCTCGCTACCCTGGAGAAGACCGTTCGCCGGAGAGCCCGCGGCCAAACCGCCCCGCAGGTCGCTATCGAGGCCGTCCAGTGGGCCGCCACCCTCCCCTTCGCCGAAGGCGTGGAGCGAGAACGTACCGCATTTCACGAGTGCGTGAAATCCGGGCAGGCCACGGGATTAATCCATGCTTTCTTCGGTCATCGAACCGTCAACAAGATTCCGGGTATCACTTCCGAAACCCCGCGCCGCGAGATCACCCAGGCCGCCGTCGTGGGAGCCGGCACCATGGGAGGCGGCATCACCATGGCCTACGTCAACGCCGGCATCCCGGTAACCCTCAAGGAGGTCGCTCAAGATCAACTTGATGCCGGCCTGGCGCGCATCAAGAGCAACTATCAGCGCTCCGTTGACCGCGGACGGCTGGCCCCGGACCAATTGCAGCAACGCATGGGACTCATCACCCCCACGATTGATTACGAGCACCTGCGGGAGGCCGACATCATCGTCGAGGCCGTCTTCGAATCCCTCGACTTAAAGAAGCAGGTATTCGCGGAACTGGACGCCGTCGCTCGCCCGGGAGCTATTCTCGCGACGAACACCTCCACGCTGGACATCGACCAGATTGCCGGTGCCACCGGCCGTCCCCAGGACGTAATTGGCCACCACTTTTTCAGCCCGGCCAACGTGATGAAGCTGCTGGAGATCGTGCGTGGCAAGGAAACGGCTGACGACGTGATCGCCACCTCGATGGACCTGGCCAGGCGATTGAGGAAGGTAGGGGTGCTGGTTGGAAATTGTTTCGGTTTCCTGGGAAACCGCATGTTCATGCCTTACCTGTCAGAGGCGGAGTTCCTGGTCGAGGAGGGCGCCGACATCGCCCGGGTCGACCAGTTGCTCTACGATTTCGGCATGGCCATGGGACCTTTCGCGGTTGCGGACCTGTCCGGTATTGACGTGGGCTGGCGAATTGAACAGGAGGTCAAGGAGAGTCTCCCTGCGGGAATGCGGCGGCCCCTGCTGACCACAAGGCTGTACGAACTGGGGCGTTACGGGCAGAAAACCTCGGCCGGCTGGTATCGCTATGAAGACGGCCGCACCCCGTTACCCGATCCGGCGGTTGATGCGCTGCGAGATGAGACGGCTGCCGCGGCCGGAATTGCCAGCAGGGAATTTGACGACCAGGAAATCGTCGACCGCGTGCTCTATACACTGGTCAACGAGGGCGCTCGCCTCCTGCAGGATGGCATCGCTCTGCGATCGGTCGACATCGACATCGCCTACCTGAACGGCTATGGGTTTCCCGCCTGGCGCGGCGGCCCGATGAAGTATGCCGACATGGTAGGCCTGGCCAACGTCCACGAGCGCGTGAAAGAGTTTCATGCAGCCCAGGGATTCTGGTGGGAGCCGGCCCCGCTGCTGGCCGAACTGGCCCAGGCGGGCAGCACCTTTTCCGAGTATGACCAGCGTCAATCCTGAAGCCCGCTCTAGAGGAAGATATCGCCCAGCAGTTCCTCGCCCGGTTCCGTGACATAGGCATCGAAATCGCTAACACCTTCCTCCCGCAGCACCTCCTCATCGACGAAGAAATTGCCTGAACAGCCGCCGCTT
>JAYGDH010000152.1:0-4141 GCA_046583055.1 Pirellulaceae bacterium
ATTCACGTGTTAAACGAAAGTAATCGCCGGCCGGATCAAAGCCGAACAGGGAGAGTCGAAAACCGTCTTTCCCGCGAGCTGCTCCATGGCAACTGCCAGTATTGCAGCCACCCTTCATGAAGACTGGCATCACATCGAGGCGAAAACTAATCGGGCGATCGGCGGTAGCTTCAGTAACCTGGATGGGGACCACGACCTGGTGGCCACCGTATTCAATGGTCAGCTTGGCTTCACCATCAGCTTGGGGATAAAGCGTATTTTCCTTTAGTTGGACCGGTTCCGGTTTGTCCAGGGACAACTTGGCGTCCTTAGTGACGTCGCGCGTGATCCCTGTTTCATCTACCGATTGGACGATGATCGCTTGCCGGTCACGGTTTGTTTTGAGTGTGACTTCTGTGGGATAAACGCGTATTTCCGTCAGCTTCGCGTTTTCCGCCTGAGCACTAGTCACGAGCAAGCTGAAGATGGTCAAGACTGCTATGGAGTGGCTAAAGAGTCGTCCGCAACGCATTTTATTATCCCCTGGTTGTGGGCAACGACAGGCGTTGCCAGTTTGTCACAATCGATCGTATAAATTGACGTTTGTTTTTCCGTTCTGCTGGTCTACCGTTAAGGCTCTGTTTTGGCCAGTCCCTACTCGCCGCCACCCGCTTCGACTTCAGCTTTTTTCTTGGCATCGAGTCGCAATTGTTGCAACCGAGTCAGCCGAACTTTCTTGACAGGTTCGGGTTTTTTCGGTTCCGGTTTCTTGGCCACCACCGGCGCTGGTTTTGGTTTGGGCGGCTCATTCTTCTTCGGCGGAATGGGCTTATCGACACGTAGTTCCGTTGCCCCTACGCGACTGTGCATGATCGGTTCACTGTTTTGCGTGATCAGGACACGACAGAAGATGTTCTTGTGCGTACCGGCGCGGGTTTCTTTCGTCGTCTTGATCGGGAAGACCAGTTCCTTGGTCTCCTTGGTGATTTCCAACGGACTGGTCGTTGCACCGGCTGGCAAGCCCAGCAGTTCGACCTTGGCTTTGTCCGGGAATTCCCGTGCCTGATTAATCTTGTAGACGATTTCCGTATCTTTCCCCTGTTCGGTTGCGGCACGGAGCATTTCAAAGGCTAAGTATGGCTCGGAGATTTCCAGCGTGGCCAGCTGTGAAGAGACCCAGGCGGTACCTCCCGCATTAGCAGAACCAATGATGTAGTATTTCCACTTCTTGATCCCGGCACTGCCATTGGCACTGATCGGGTAAAATACCTCGTTCTTGCCCTTGGGCATGTTGATGGAACTGGTGGCACTGATACCCGGCGGACGAAATGGCATCTGCAGGTTAATTTGCTCGTCCCAGCCCTCTTTCTTGTGCGCCACGATTTTCAACTGCATCGTGCCATTGCGGACGATCGGAACCTTCGGTTCGATAATCTCGAGCCGGAAGGGAACTTCGTCGACCACGCAGACAGGAATCTGGCCTACATCGACTTTCCAATAAACCGATTGCCCAGGTGCGCCTCGAATAAAGTCCCCCGTGTTGCGATAGCCACCCTTGATGTCCTGCTTGGGATCGGCATGACGTACTGTGAAATCGATCAGTTTGCCACCGATCGGGGCGTCCGCAGCCGCCTCGAAGACGACCGGCATGGTGCTGGCGTTGGCTGGCATCGCTTCAGCGTGAATGGTAATGCCGGCGGGCAGCTGTTGCGGGTCCAAGACCACGTCACCACCAAAATTGCTTCGTCCTACCGTCATCAAGGAGGCGAATCGATTGCCCCTCGGGACGACAATCCACTGTCGATATTGCGAGTAACGACTGACACGTGGGATGCTGACTGACAAACCAACCTTCGGTGGGGTCAATTCAACTCGGTAGACAAAGTCTTTGGCGCCCCGCCCGAGATGATCAGTGATCCGTAAGACATACTCACCGTCGGCCGGCACATTAAATCGGAAATAGCTATCGGGACCACGCGAGTCGTCGTTGCTGGTAATGGAACCACCGTCAGCCTTGAAGAGGTGCATGACCGGGTCCAGCCCGGAACGAATCCGTCGTGCGTAACATTCAATTTCCCAGGACTGGCCTTTCTTGGCGGCAAAGCGGAAGCAATCGACATCCCCCTTCTTTTCAATGATGCCGTTGAAGGCCAGCGGCAACTCGGCTGGAGTCGCGTTTTCCGTCTCCTTGTCGTTCGGTTCTATTTCCAGGACGTTTCCATGGGGAAAAAGTCGGAAAGGATTCGGTGATGGAGCAACCTGGCCATCCGCCTTGGGTTCCAGGCCATAGTTCTCAACCAGCTGTGAAGGGAGTTGGATGGTCTCGACAATGTCACCACTTGGATCTCCCAGGAACGTTACCTTGGTTTGCTCGCCGAGCTTGCCACCGGCCGGGTAGACTGCCGTGGGCCGTGGAAACGTTCCGACATGCAGTCGGTAGCGGCAACTGCCACTACCGGCGTAAGCACTTTCACGAACTTCGATTATGTACTTGCCGTCTTCTGGGGCGATGGCCGAAGCGAGGGCATCTTGCCAGATCAGCGGTGAGTCATCGGCCGAGGCCAGTTCAAATCGCTTGCTGTCCAGGATGGCGACGTAAGGATCAAAGAGGGCGGTTCCCAGTCGCATGCCTTCTACTTCTACGGAAATCCGCTGGCCCTTCTTGACTTCCACGACGTAGTAGTCGACGTCTTCATTCTGCACCACTCCCGTGACCGTGATGTTCAACGGAATTGGTTGCGGGGTTGCGAAGTCGCTGTTCGGTTCTTTTTCGGGAGTGGGTGCAAAGGGACCGATGTAAAACGTGCGATACTCCGAGACACCGCTGGCTGTCCGCACCTGCGCGACGTGTTGGCCCAGTCGGCAGTCAGGAGCCACTTTGACCGTTGCTTTGACGTTCCCGGCAGATGGTTCGAGCTTAATGACTTCCAAGCCTGGACTGTAGAAGAGAATCTCCTTGGCGTCCGCCAGTCGTCCACCGTTAAAGGTTAGCACCGATTCGACACCGCGTTGAATTCCGCGAGGTTCAATGCCGCCCAACGATGGCGAGGCCGCCTGCAGGCTGGTACCGGCCAACATCAAGAGGGTGGCGATGGCAGTAACGAGTCGTTGTTGGGAGTGTCGCATAGCGGGCATCCAATTCTTGTTTCAATGCGTTGAAAATAGTTTGTACTAAACAGCAAGCCATGCTCAGGGATGAGACATGGCTTGCAGCAATCATGTACCGTGTTGGCCACCGGCGGTTCCGGTGACCGGTGTCTATTCGTGCTGACTAAGCCAACAGCTCCTGACGAACCTTGCCACCGTTGACAATTTCAATTGGGCGATCGCCAGGCGCCATCAATTCTTTGTCGGAAGTGATTCCCATGCATTTGTAGATCGTGGTTGCCCAGTCTTCTACGCTCAAAGCGTCTTCTTCCGGTTCACTTGCAGTCGGGTTCGAGAGGCCATAAACGGAGCCTTTCTTAATTCCACCGCCAGCCATTAAGACACTGAAGACCTTGGGCCAATGGTCGCGACCAGCGCTGCCATTGATCTTCGGTGTACGACCAAATTCACTGGCCGTGCAGACCATGGTAGAGTCGAGCAGGCCACGTTGATCCAGGTCGCGAATCAAGGCCGCATAGGCCTGGTCAAAAGCGGGCATCGAACCCTTGAAACCATTGGAGATGTTCGAGTGCATGTCCCAACCACCGTAGGTGAGCGTGACAAAGCGAACCCCTGCTTCGACCAGTCGACGAGCCATCAGCAAGCGAGCGCCCGCGGTATTACGACCGTAGGCATCGCGTAACTTGCCATCTTCCTTGTTTAAGTCAAAGGCTTCACGCGCTTTCTGCGAACTAACCATGCTGTAAGCGCGTTGATAGAAGGAGTCGACGGCATCCAGCGAGTCACCCTTTTCTTTCGTTTTGAAGTGGTCATTGACCGCTTCCAGGATCTTTCGACGCCGGGAGAAACGTGTTTCATCGACACCACCAGGTAATTTTAGATCGCGAACCGTAAAGTTGCCGCTGGCCGGGTCCGAACCAAGACTAAACGGAGCGAAGGACGAACTGAGGTATCCCGTTCCGGCAAAGACATTCGGTTGACTTGGAATGCAGACATACGGAGGCAGATTATTGCGAGAACCGAATTCGTGGCTGACCACCGTTCCCATGCTGGG
>JAYGDH010000188.1:0-6139 GCA_046583055.1 Pirellulaceae bacterium
CGAATTGATTGAAGCGGCTGAAAAGGTCATGGAAGAGTTGGTGCTGCCCCCGGATTACCTTTCCTCCAAGCTCAAGGAAAATCCTGATGTGAAATCACGCATCAAGCGGATCCAGGAAAAGATCGGTAACGTGCGACGTAATATCGATCGTGAAAATACACTCGTGGCGACGCTGAAGGAAATCGAGCAGTTAACGGACAAGGGACAGACTGCTGAGGCGTTCGTGGCTCGTCGGCAGTTGCTCCAGGCCTACCCGGGGCTGGAGGATAATTCCCGGGTCGTCGAGGCGGTCGCCAATATTTCCAGGAAGGAAGCAGAACTGGTTCGCGTGCTGGACAAGACGATCTCACCGCTGACCGAGGAAGAGGCAAGTTTCGAAGGGGTCAAGATTCATCTCATCGAGCGTGATGGCGACGGGAAAGACGTACCGGGTGTCGATGGCCAGGTCCGCTGCATGCTGGCCGGTGGTTCCGTCTATGCAATCGATGTTTCGACCGGCAAGGTCAACTGGCGACGATCCGTGGGAACAGAAACCACGGTGCACCCGCGACCGATTTCGCCGGATCCCAAGGCCGATGCCCTGCTGGTCGACGGTCGCCGGCACGAGCTGATCCGTGTGCAACCTGCCACCGGGAAGCTGGTCTGGCGATTGCCGATAGGTGAGCCCTTCCTGGCACCTGTCTTCTACGGGGAATTATTACTGGTCAACACGCGTTCCGGGAAATTGCTGGAAGTGAATCCGAAGACGGGAGCGACCACGCGGATCGTCCAGTTCCCGATGGAAATATCAACGACGGTGGCCTTTGACGAGGAGCTGGGCTTGCTGTACCAGGCAGGTGATCATGACAACGTTTACGTCGTGGATGCCGAGACCATGGAATGCAGGGAGGTGCTCTACCTGGGACACAAGGAAGGCTCCATCAAGGTGTCCCCGGTCTATGCAGTGGGATTCCTGTTGATACTGGAGAATGTCAGTTCTGATCGGTCCACGCTGCACGTGATTGATATGAATGACAAGGGCCTGGAACTTAACGGGATCCAGAGCATTGGGCTGCGAGGTAATGTCGTGGTTCCAGCCCATGTTTTCGAACGGCGCGTGCTCGTTGCCACGGACCTGGGAGCCGTTCATGTCTACGATGTCGATCCCAATATCGATCCTCCCATCCAGCCGCTGGGCAGTGTCAATGCCTCGGCAACCAAGTCGTTTGTGAGCTACCCGATTGTCTATCGCGGACAGGTCTGGGTGGCCGGCAAGACGCTGGCGAAGTACCGCGTGCAACCTGCCTTGAGCAAGCTGAACCGCGTCTGGATCCAGGATGACGGCGACACCTACGTGGCGCCGATTCAACGCGTGGAAGATGTTTTGCTCTATGCTCGTCGGCGGCAGGGTACCGATGCCGTGACGATTTCGGCTCAGTCGGTCGAGTCCGAGAAGCCTTTTTGGCAAACCAACCTGGGGGCACCAGCGAAGATGTCCCTGGACCGGAAGAACAACCGCTTGCGAGCGGTTGCCACGCAGGCGGGCTATTTCTCCCTGCAAGGCGATCCAGCCAGTAACATGATTCTTCAAGCCCCGTTGCTGGTCAAGGAAGTAGATGCCTCGCTGGATTTCAACCAACTGGTGGAGTTCGACAGTGGGCAGTTGGCCGTGATGGGAGGTAAACAGCAGTCACAGGTCATGGTGGTGGATGCGGCCAGTACGCCGGCCCAGCCACGGTTGGTCTCCCTGGTACCATTTGGTACCCAGTCGAGTGAGGCCGTTGCTTTCCAGGAATCCTTACTCGTTACCTTCCAGGAAGGTATGATCAGGCTGTTTAACCTCCATGATGGCCAGCAAAGCGTGCTTCCCTTTCAGCCCCGTCTCCAGCCGGGTGCTCAGAAAGCCTGGTCGGTACCGGTAGTGGATCAGCAGTCTCCCGGCAGGTTCGTGGTGTTGGAAAATGGACGCTCGCTGTATCGTATCGGTGTCAAGAAGTCGCCCCAGCCACACCTGGCTGCTTTCCAGCAACGAACCTTGGAAGAGCCGCTGCTGGGATCCATCGCGACCCTGGGTGATACCCTGTTTGCGGTCTCGCGACAGGCAGATCACGATGTGATAGTTACGTTGCAACTGCCTGGCTTCCAGGATGATCACAAGTGGCCGCTGAAGGGCCGCGTGGTTTGGGGGCCTCAGCGAGTCAACGATCGGGTGCTCGTGGTTTCTGACCAGGAAGGCCTGGTCTGCTTTGACAGCGAGTGGGCCTGGTGGCGGACGTCGGCAGTCCTGCGTTGGCAGTCGGAATTGTCCTATGGTCACCTGGCAGGAGTGCCCCTGGAGCACGAGGGTAGCTACTGGCTGGCCTCCACGTCTGGAATTGTCTGGCAGGTTGACCGTGAAACGGGACAGGAAATAAAGAAGCCAGCGCCGCTGCGTCTCCAGGAGCCCTTGTGGGGGAATCCCGTGGTTTACGAAAAACAACTCTGGCTTCCCGGTATCGATGGTGCGTTGTATGTAATTCCGTTGCCGCCGGCAACTTGATGATGGAACTCCAGTTAAAGTGATTTTATGAATTCCGCGCTTCCTATGAATGATGCCCGCTGCGGCCAGCGCCGGTCCGTGTTGTTGCGCGGATTCCTGGGGCTGGCGATCGTGGCACTGCTCGTGCGACCCTGCGCGGCACAATTGCTCATCGATGAACTGGCTAAACGCCAGCGTTACGATCGAATCACGGTTCGCGTGGAAGGGAAGACCGAGATCTGGGATGTCGAACCACTGCCCTACCCGGAACGGAAGTTGCCGGCCAATCCAAAAGGGTCCCTGGATGTTCGCTTGTTAAAGGACGCCGAGGAGATCTACGAGGTGCGCTGGAAGGATATCGTCAAGATCGATTTCTTTGAAGACATCCTGTTGAACGAGGCCGAGGTGCATGTGGATGCCAAGGAGTTTGACCAGGCCTTTGATTACTTTCTCTTTCTTTACAAGAAGTTTCCCAAGATGAAGAGGCTGGATCCGGCACTGGATCGATGTCTCTACCTGAACGCGGGAGATTGCTTTGCAGATGGGCGTGATTTCGAGGCGATGGCGATCCTGGAGGAACTCTACTCGAGAAATTCAGCCTTCATGCTCAATGGCACATCACTCCCGGTACTGGAGGTGCTGGATCAAACGGTGGGCCGGATCCTGACTGGCTACCTCGATCAAAAGAACCATGCAGCGGCCCGTGACCTGATCCTCAGAATGCGTCAGAGCAAGTACCGGTTGAAGACCACGGCACAGGCCTCTGCCCATCTGGACCAGTTGGCTTCCGTGAAACGTGATGAGGCGCGGGCCTTGATCGACGGGAACCGGTTGCGCGAGGCTGACCTGGCGGTGCGGGGGATGATGCGGATCTACCCGTTGGTCAAGGGAGGTCGGGAAATCCAGGCCGAGATCCATCGCAAGTATCCCCTGATCAACGTGGGGGTCACGCAGTTGCTGCCCGTGGCCAACCAGGAAGCAATTGACAACTGGGCAACTCGCCGGACCCATATCCTGATGCGTCGCATGATCATGGAGTTCGAGGGCCTGGGGCTGGAGAAAGGTCTCTATCGTTTTTCACTGGGAACTTTTCGTGAGAGCAATGACCGTCGTAGCCTGCGAATGCAGATACGACCACCTGCTCCAGGGGCGGATCGAGAACAGAAAGCACGGATTATCAGTGGTTATGACCTGGCGACGATGCTGGTCCAGCTGGGTGATCCCAAGCACAAGGACTATCTGCCGCAGTGGGCCGAGTTGTTCTCGTATGTCGAGGTGGAGGACGTGTTTGACCTCAGGATCCATTTTCGCCGGCCCCACGTTCTGCCGGAATCGTTGTTGCAGATCTATCTCAACCGGGATACCACGTCCAAGGATCCAAGCCATTTTGACGGTCCTTTCAAGCAGGGTGTGATCGACAAGAACGACAAGAATGTCGTGCACTATTTCAGTAACCCCTACAACCGCGATCCGCCGGTCCTGGTTGGCGACGGGTACACGGCCCCGGCAGAAATCGTCGAGCGGCGTTACGAGAACAGCGAGAAACTGATCGGTGCCTTGAGGCGTCGCGAGGTGGATGTCGTGGATCATTTGCTTCCTTCCGCGGCGGCCACCCTGCAGGGAGAACTTGGTATCGAGGTCGTGGCATATGCCCAACCGACCGTTCACATGTTGCTGCCTAATTACAAGAAACCGTTTACCTCCAGCGAGTTGTTTCGACGAGCACTGGTGTTTGGTATCCAGCGAGAGGTGATCCTCAAGGAATTGATCCTGCGCAAGAACGAGGTGCCTGGATGTGCCGTGCTTAGTGGACCTTTTTCCCGTGGGACCTCGGATGATGATCCGCTTTCCTATGGCTACGATCAATCGCTCAAGCCACGTCGTTACTCTCCCTGGCTGGCCGTCACCCTGATGAAACTGGCTGAACGCCGGCTGAAGGAAATCGCCGAACAAAAAAGTGAGAAGCCTCCCAAGCTACAGACACTGATCCTGGGATACCCAGCCGATGAAACGGCCCGCCTGGCCTGCCAGGCGATCAAGTTTCAGCTGGATGCGATCGATTTCAAGACCGAGTTAAAAGAATTTCCTCCCGGCCAGACCCGGGATCCCAAGGGCGAATGTGACCTGGTCTATGCCCGCATTGCCATGTGGGAACCCCTGGTCGATGCGGGGCGAGTACTTTCCCGCACAGGCATTGCTGGCATCGAAGACGAGCATGTCAATCGCGGTGTGCGCTGGTTACAGGATGCCAAGCGATGGCCGGAAGTAACGGCCCGCTCGCGAGAATTGCACCGTGTCTGTCATGACAAGGTCGCCGTGATTCCGTTATGGCAAACCGTGGACCACTTTGCCTACCGCAGTGACGTGCGTCGAGCGGCATCACGACCAGTCACGCTTTACCAGGGAATTCAACGTTGGCGACTGGGTACGGACGTGCTACCGGAGTAACTGCAGCTGTGAAGATCAAATCGAATACCTGCCACCTGAACGCTTGCCCGACCGGGGCCGGTCTGCGCCAGAGAATCCCAGGTTGGCTGCGAGGGTTGCTGTGGCTGTGCCTGGTGGTACTGATCCCCGGGGGGTGCCAGTCCACGAAAGATGCCACGGAGAATCCGAAAGCGGAAGAGGCAAAGAAAGAAGAGGAAGATAAAGAGAAACCGTTTTCCTGGGTTTATTCCCCCTACGAGGTACACGTCTGGGTGGCCATGGGACCCTCCCCGCGTTTGACAGTCCAGCACCGCAATGATATCCAGCGACGGTTAGCGGAACGAGCTGTTACATGGGTTGGTTATAGTTGGAACGTGGAGTCAGAAGCGGCTCCCCAGGAACTAACCACCGATATCACGCGCAACCTGGAACTGCTGGAAGTCGAGACCGTCGTCGCCCAGTTGCGGGGACCGGAACCGGAAAAGAAAAAGGCCGACAAGCCAAAAGAAGCGACCAGCCAGGAAAAGGAAGCAACCGATAAGCCAAAAGACAAAGCTGCCAGCCCATCATCGCTGGCCAGTAATCCCTATCGTCACCTGCTTGCCAAGGACAAGTTGTACTTGCTGGGCGTCACGGACGAGGGCGATACTTGGAAGGTGCAGGTGCGAGAACTGGACCTGCACACACGTACGATCGGTGCCGTGTTTGAGCGAGTCGTCGAAGATCCCAGTCGTCTGCCAGATGAAGCGTTCGATGCGATTGCCGAGTCTTTCCACCCGATTGCACGTGTCAATACGTCCCAGGGGAAATCCGCGGAGTTGACGGTGCGGGCCGGTGGCCTGGTCCAGAGCAAGGAATCACCCCTCTACGTCGGCTCACGCGCCGTCCTGCGACCCGTGATTCGACGCAATAACCGTCTCGGCGAGCCCCTGAAGGCTGGCGTGGTCGAGGTCGAGTGGACGTACATCTTCGTGGACCATGAGAAAAACGGGCAGCTGCAGTGCCAGGTCTGGTCCGCCATGCGGAATCCGATTGCCGGTCGTACCAGTTCCCGGACGCAGCGGTTTGGCCTGCTGGTTCGTCCCACGGGACGCTCGACGGAACTGAAACTCGTGGCCAAGGGGGAGGAATCGCATACGCTCAAGGGATACGACGTGTTTGCCAAGACGCCGCAACCGATTGGCAAGGATGAGGAACTTACCGAGGAAGAAGAAC
>JAYGDH010000165.1:0-2771 GCA_046583055.1 Pirellulaceae bacterium
GAACGGATGCTGTTGGATGGGGGTTGCATAGTTGGTTTCTTATTTAAACCAGGGGGAGTTGTTGTTTCAGTAGTAGTATAATCGATCGGGTCGCCCTGCAGGCAACACGGTTTTGGTAAAAAAATGATTTTGACAGGAGTCAGGCAGGTATCTTTCTTGCAGTTTTTACCCAGGCTTAACGTGTGAACATGAATTCATTAGAGCTCAGCAGTACCTGGGCATATTGTTGCCAACGCGTGAGGCCCACTCGAAGGACGGCCTTCGGTTGGGAGGCGAGGACCGGGCTGGCCGTTCGTGGTCGATTGCTCTGCACCAGGTGGTCCACGTTGATGTGCCCCCAACCGCCCGTTCGCTGGTCCACGATTTCGATAACGGCTTTCCTGCTGATGAACTCGGCGACGTCCCAGGAGGCCGGTGCCAGTTTCTCGCTCCCACCACCACGGTCATTGGGGCCGGTTGCCGTCCGCACTACCTTGCCATCAACCAGTAGGTTAATACAGGTGGTGCCCGGGTATTTGCCTCCACCGACCAGGAAATGAATGTACTTGCGTTGAATGTCCAGTGGCGGCGAGGTTAGTTTTCCCGTGGTGCCGTCACCGCGGTAAAAGCTGTTCACCAGGCCGCGTCCCTGGAATCCAGTGACGGCCATCTGGCCCGGTAGCGTTCCCGGCGCGGGTCCGGGTCCGAAAGCCTCTCCGCTGGTAGTCCAGTTACCGTAGGTGGGACCGTTGAAATCTGCGACCAGTAGGTCGCCAGCTGGCATCGGCCTGGTGGCTGCCACGGCCCTGGGCTTTTTAGTCGCTATCTTTGGTTCCAGGAATGCCAGCCCGAGCGTTCGCTCGCTGCTGGACGGCTGGCGACCGTAAAGCAGTTGGTAGGCGTTGTCGATCCGCGTGGCATCATCGTTCGCGGAGGCTTCCAGGCGAGCAGCCAGTGCCTTGGCCCGGTCGATCATGAACGTGCTGTTGAGCATGAACAGGAACTGTTGTGGAACGGTACTTGTCTTCCGCTGGGCACTGGTTGCTCGGGGAGTTGGAAAGTCAAACAACTTGAGGAACTCGTCCGATTCAAAACGGTCACGATTGCGACTGATCACGGTGTACAGCGTGCGGCGACGACTACCCAGTAGCTGTTCCGTGGGGGGGCCTCCGAGGTGCTGGTCGAGTTCCCCGGTGACTTGTAGCAGGCTGTCCCGCCAGGCCTCCACGTCCAGACGGCGCGGATTCATTCTCCAGACCAGGCGGTTGTCGCCATCACGATTAAAGGCCTGTGAGTCAAAACGACTGCTCATCTGGTAACTAGACGAGGTCATGATCGTCCGGTGCAGGTGCTTGATGGACCAACCGTGTCGGATGAATTCGGTGGCCAGCCAGTCCAGCAACAATGGATGGGTCGGAGATTCGCCCAGTGTTCCGAAGTTACTGGGTGAACGGACCAAGGCGCGTCCGAGGTGATGTTGCCAGATCCGGTTAACCATCACGCGGGCGGTCAGCGGGTTGCCCGGTTGCGTAATGGACTCGGCCAGTTCCTGCCGTCCACTTCCCTTTGCCTGGAAAAGTGAAGGCTCGCCTTCACTCAGGATTCGCAGCGGCCGACGAGGTGCCACGGGGCCCGGTTTGCGGAGGTTTCCTCGCAGGGCAATAGGCATGTCCCGATTGCCGGAGTCGACCAGGGAGTGAATCTCGGGATACCGCGGGGGAGCTACACGCTTGGCGTGGGCGGATTGATCCCGTAGTTGCTTTAGTCGTTCCTGTTCGACCGGGGTAGGTTTGCGTCCCCCCTTGGTGTACTCGCCCTGCAGTTTCTTGGCCTGGGCATCGAGTTGCTTGATCACCTGCTGGGCCTGCTGGTATTGCTGGACGATCTCGGGTGATGCAAACGGACTGATGGTAGAACGGGTGTTGTTAAAGACGCCGGCTAGCGAGTAGTAGTCAATCGTGGGGATCGGGTCGAACTTGTGGTCATGGCAACGTGCGCAGGAAACGGTGAGCCCCAGGAATCCTCGCGAGAAAGTATCTACCCGGTCATCCAGTGTTTCACTCTGTGCCTGGGCCTTGCTGTCAGGATCACCACCATCTGACTTGTAGGTGGGGCCCAGTGCCAGGAAGCCGGTGGCGGGCGTATCCAGGCTGTTGGCGTCAGCAGGACCGGCAATCTGCAACCGAACAAATCGGTCGTAGGAAAGGTCCCGGTTAAAGGCGTTCGTGATCCAGTCGCGGTATTGATAGGCGTGGGGCAGTCGTCCCTGGCCGAAGCCTCCCAGGCCGTCACTGTAACGTGCCACGTCTAACCAATGACGGCCCCAGCGTTCTCCGTACTGGGGGCGTGCCAGCAGGTTGTCGACGATGCGCACGTAGGCATCCGGTCGCGGGTCCGCGATAAACGCTGCAATTTCCTCAGGCCGCGGTGGTAGACCGATCAAGTCGAAATAGGCCCGTCGAATCAACGTACGCCTGTCAGCTGGCGGTGCATGTTGCAACGCGTTGGCCTCCAGTCGAGCCAGCACAAAAAAGTCAATGGGATTCTTGATCCATTGGGATTCCTGGACCGTGGGCAAGCTGGGACGCTTGACCGGTTGCCAGGCCCAGTGTTCCTGTCGCAATTCTTTCCAGTTGTATTCTCGCGCCTGACTGGGTAGCCCCGTCGAAGTCTCGGCGGGCCAGGGAGCTCCCAGGGCGACCCACTGGACGAGCGTGGCAATCTGCATCTTGTTTAATTTTCCATCCGGCGGCATTTCCGTGTCGCGGTATTGGATGGCAGCAATCAACAGG
>JAYGDH010000291.1:0-1928 GCA_046583055.1 Pirellulaceae bacterium
ATCCAGGGAGTGGCGACACGGTCGAGTTGGCAATCCCCGCTACTGTGGGTGATAGCCGTGGTGGTGGCGGGAGGTGGAGTTCTCTTGATCGTTCGACGTCGTCAACCAGCCCAGCCTGATCACTAGGCCAGTTGTTGTGACCATGAACGCGCGTGGCTAGGAGAGAACGACCTTGCCGGCACCGTCCTGGATGGTGCCGATCTGCCAGCTTTTCAGGTTGGATCGCTTGAGCATGCGACGGATGTTGTCCGCGTAGTACTCGCTGACGATCAGCGTGAGGCCGATGCCCTGGTTGAAGACACGATCCATTTCATCCTCACCAATGTTGCCCAGTTCCTGGATCCATTTGAAGACAGGTGGAATGGACCAGCTGTCTCGTTCGATGTGAGCATCCATGTTAGCGGGCAAGATGCGTTCCATGTTTTCAGCCAACCCACCTCCGGTGATGTGAGAAATGCCATGGACCACGTTCTTGACCTTGTAGTGGTTGAGTATCTTGCGTATCGGCTTTGCATAGATGATGGTTGGAATGGAAAGCAATTCACCGACGGTTGTTTCCAGGGATTCGACGTGATGATCAATGGCCAGTCGCCCCAATTCGAAAACGACACGTCGGACCAGGCTGTAGCCGTTGGAGTGCAGGCCACTGGATTCGATTCCCAGGACAATATCTCCTGGCATGATCGCTGAACCATCGATCATGTGATGACGATCCACGATGCCGACGCAAAACCCAGCCAAGTCATAGTCGCCCTCGGAGTACAGGTCCGGCATGATGGCTGTTTCACCACCGAGTAAAGCACAATCCGCCTGGACACAACCGTCACTGATTCCCTGGACGATTTGTTCCAGTTGATCGGGATTGTCGTGTGACATGGCGACGTAATCCAGGAAGAACAGTGGTTCGGCACCACAGCAGATCACGTCGTTCACACACATGGCGACCAGGTCGATCCCCACCGTGTCGTGTTTTCCGGTCAGGTTGGCGACTTTTAGTTTCGTGCCGACTCCATCGGTCCCGGCTACCAGGACAGGATTCTCATATTGACGGGCAAACAGGCCTGCTGGAAAATCAACCTGGAAAAGTCCCGCAAAGCCACCATCGGACTGGATCACACGTGGCGAATATGTGCGATGCATGAGCTGCGGCAGTCGAGACATGGATTCCTGGTAGGTTTCCAGGTCGACACCGGCTTCTTTGTAGGTCGTAGGTTCCATAAGATCCGCTTGATCCAGCTCACTCAGTTTGACCGAGGGTACCCTGGTTGCTCCTGGTAAGAATATTGGTCCTGCCCTGATTCGTTGCAGCCGGGAATCAGCAGCTGGGGCCAGTTTTCCTTGCAATTTACTTGTTATCCTAATGCCTGCGGAAAATTCTACTAGACGTGGAATAACTCTGGGCGAGAAAATCTTGATGCCGTGATGGTCTCAACGTGGCGGTTGATTTGCTCATGACCCCTGGAAGGTCGGGTCGGTTTCAGCAAATCGCCTTACCTTGGTGATGGATTCGACCATCAATTCTCGATTAATCTGGTGGACTTCAACAGGTTCGCCAATTTTTGGCAGCATGGTTAACGTTAACCGGCCGCCCAGGTGCTGACGGAACTCCTCCAGCCCGTCAAACAAAAGTTCTACATCATGGAGAGCTGGATCGGTCAGGCTGAAGCCCAGGTCGCTCAGGCAACGCAGGATCCGGTCGGCATCGCTGTTTGGTAGGCCGAGTGCCAGTGAGGAATAGACCGTGTCGATGGCCACTCCGATCGCAACGGCTTCGCCATGCCGTAGAACGAAATCACTCATGGACTCCAGCTTGTGAGCAGACCAGTGCCCAAAATCCAAAGGTCTTGCCTCCAGCATTTCGAAGGGATCTCCGCCCTGGGTGATATGGTCAAGGTGAAGTTGGGCGGACTGCCGAATGGCATCTAATG
>JAYGDH010000300.1:0-9837 GCA_046583055.1 Pirellulaceae bacterium
CGAATCAGTTTCTTGGTCGACCAGCCGTCCTCGACAAATCTCTTTGTTAACCAGTCCAGCAACTCGGGGTGTGACGGTCGGCCACCGAGTTGTCCGAAATTGTTTGGCGTATCAACCAGCCCCTGCCCGAACAGCCAGTGCCAAATGCGATTGACGTAGACCCGCGCTGTCAGAGGATTCTCGGGGTCCAGAATCCTCTCGGCTAGCTTGAGACGACCACTTTGGGAAGTCGCAAAAGTATCGGTCCGTTCTGCTCCAGAAGTTAGCACCCGCAAATATCCCCGCCGTACCGGGTCTCCCAGTTGGTAATAACTGCCACGATGGTGAAACCGGTAGTCAACACCCTCATCCAAATCAGCCATTCCATTGACCGTCCGGGCCGGTTGCACTTGCGCTTCCACTTCCCGGTAACGCGTCACCAGCGCTTCCAGGGCAGGATGCTTGGCAGCCTTGGTGATCCAGGGAGTCAGCAGGAGGTTATTGAGTAAAATAATGTCATCTGCTTGTGCCGAACCCTCTGCCCAACGATTGACGGCAGCCAACAACCATTGTCGATAGCGTGCTGCCGCCTGTTCCTTGGTAGCCGGAGCCTCCTCAACAAAGAGAGGTAAGAACCGCTGCAATTCATCGGCCGGTGCAACCCCTGCCTGGTGAGCCACGACCTTGGAAACAGCAAACCAGCTGCGGGGATCAGCCATCGCCTGCTTACTCAACTTAGCGCCCAATCCCCAGCGTGGTGGAAAATTCGGATTGCTACCCTTGGTCACAAATTCAACATAAATCCGCCGCTGCGGCATATCCTTGTAAGTGGTAAACGGCAGCCACTGGTAGCGAGCCTTCTCCAGGTAGGTCTGCTTTTCACAGAGAAAAGCATTGTCGATCACGCGCCGATAGGCGGCATAATTACCGCCACTGGCCAGCACACTGATGGCCGGCTGCTCAATCGTGTTCAAGAGCGGAGAACGGAGGGCCCCGGTTGATTTTGAAGAGAGGCTGGCCGTTAAGTAGCCACCAAGGTGCAGCACCTGGAGAACCTGGTCACCAGTCGGCAAGACCTGGAAATCACCAGCTGCGATCGGCTCGGCAACCCCATCGCCATCAACGTTCCAGCCTTCGACATGACCTTGGGAGAAATCGGCCAGTACCGTCAGGTTCTTGTTGTTCTTTTCAGATCGCTCTTTGCTTTGTTGCTGGATAGTGTTGGCCAGGTTTTTCCATTTCTCGGCAACTTCGCCATCCTCCAACCGATAGACCTGTTGCCAAACATAATTGATATCCTCCATCGGCAGCGGTTGAGGAGGCTGAATCTTATCGAGTGTCGCTACCTGGATGTTCTTTTCCAAATCCTCTCGCCAGAGTTTTGCCAGTGCCTGGCGAAGCTGGCCCTTGGTCTCCAGTAACTGCTCCTTGAGCGCCCGATTCCTGGCGGGCAGATCAACAGCATTGGCAACCCAGCGGGAGCTCATGAAAACGCCGGCCAGCGCGTAATACTCCTTTTGTGAAACGGGATCTAATTTGTGATCATGACAGCGAGCGCATGAAATCGTCAGTGCTTGAAAAGCCTTTGAGAATGCATCGATCTTGTTGTCGAGCATCTCCTGGTGAATACCCTCAAACGACGAACTGTCGCCATGACGCTTTTCACCCAGTTGGTAGAACATCACCCCGATCAAAGATTCGTTGAGCTGCTGCTCATGATTAATCCGTGGCCGCGACAACAAATCGCCGGCAATTTGTTCCCGTGCCAACTGGTCAAAACCAACATCCGTATTAAAGGCACGAATCAAGTAATCCCGGTATCGCCAGGATCCTTTCGCCGTAACATCCCATTCGTAACCGTAGGTATCGGTGTACCGAACAACGTCCATCCAATGGCGTGCCCAGCGTTCCCCAAAGTGCGCAGAAGCCAGGTAATGTTCGACCAGTTTTTCCCAGGCATTAGCCGACTCATCCTGGACAAATGCCTGAACTTGCTGAGGCCGGGGCGGCAAACCGGTCAAGGCATACGACAGGCGACGAACGAGCGTCTGCTTGGCCGCCCGCGTGGTTGGAACAAGGCCGGCCTCTGACAGCTTGCTCAACACGAACGGATCAATCGTCTTACCAGTCCAACCTCCCCTGGTAGTTTTCGGCACCGCAAAATCACGTACCGGCTGTAAGCTCCACCAGTTAAGTCGTTGCTGAAAGGTCGCCTCCCACAGTTCTTTTGACAAGTCCTCGGGACTGGATGGCTGATCACGCGGATCGACAGCACCATCCTTGATCCAAGTGACAAAATCACTGACTACCGCTGCCGGCAACTTCTTCTTCGGCGGCATCTCCAACGACTCGTGTTTCATTGCAGAAACAAGCAAGCTCTTCTGCACGTTGCCTGGAACCACGGCCGGACCGGACTCGCCGCCGCGTCGTATTCGCTCACGACTATCCAGAAGCAGCTCCCCTTTCGGCTCCTTGCTAAGCACCGAGTGGCACTCGTAGCAATGAAGAACGAGTACTGGACGAATGTTCTTCTCGAAGAATTCCAAGCTGGCAGCCTGGTCAGCCGTTGGCTCGTCCGCAGCAAGGACGCTCACCTGGAGCAGCAAGATTAACGAAGCGACCAGCCCAGTAATCGTGATGGCTCGTCTCGCTGGATCCTGGAAACTCATTCAACTTGTCTCCTGCTGTCAAGCAACAAGCGATTTCGCTCACTCTGTTTTCACAGCTGGCAGAGTCTTCACCATGCCGGCGTCCGTCCGTTGTAATTCAGCAATCAGCGCCTGCCGAAATCTCTTCAGTCGCCGCTTGTGTGAAGCATCCAGTGCCAGGTTCGTCAATTCCTCCGGGTCTTTGCGCAAGTCGTACAGTTCTTCGATTTCACCTTCCACCAGCGAACGGATGTACTTGTAACGCCCTTTTACCAGGAACACCCACCAGGGGACTCCACCGGGGTCCAGGGAGGAACTGTCCGGCGGCACCTGGTCGGTATCGGCACCATAGTTACGCCCGGTAAACGTGAGTAACACGGGTTCCTCTCGTGCAGCAGAAGGATCTTTCAAAAGGGGTGACAAGTCATGCCCATGCATTTTCCAGGGCAGGTCCAGGCCCGCAAACTTGAAAAACGTCGGCACCAGGTCAACACCTCCGACGGGACGACGGCAGGTCTCACCGGTCGCAATCGTGCCTGGCATACTAATCACCATGGGAGATCGGAGCGTGGCATCGTAGGGAGCGATCTTGCGGCAAAAACCGTGTTGGCCCCAGCCGAATCCCTGGTCCGATGTGAATACCACCAGCGTGTTTTCCAGTTGCCCGGTTTCCTTAAGCGTGGCAATTAACCTGCCAACCCCATCATCGATTCCCTTCACACCCTGGTGGTACTGCCGGACCCAGTCCTGCAAGCGGTTTCCATGAATCCCCTTGGCACCCTCGACGGTCTTGCCACCAAACGCACCACCTTTCATCTCCGGCTCACCATTGGCATCCTTAACCCAGTACTGAATCTTTTGCATGTAAGCAGGCTTGCCGGCGCGCGGTGGATAAATATCCTCGGGAATCGGCACTTTCACACCCGGGTAGGTATCCATGTGCCGCAGGGCCGGAGTAAACGGTCCATGAACGGCCCCGTAACAGACCCAGAGGTACCATGGCTTCTCCTGGTCACGGTTTTTCCCACGGATAAAATCAGCGGCCATGTTGGTGTAATTATCGGTCGAGTAACCCTCCGTTTTTACTGCCTGACCACCGTTCGTCTCCAGCAACTGGTCATAAAAATAAGCACCCGAATTCTTGATGTGACGTGGTCGGTTCCAGACCACCTGGTAATCCCAGTCACGACCGAAACCGGTATCAGTCCCCGTGTGCCACTTGCCAATCTGGGCCGTGGTATAGCCGTGCTGGCGAAACACCGATGGCCAGAACGGACATTGCTTGGGGTCGTAGGTACTGCCCGGATATTCTCCTGTCATGCGCATCGACTGGACACCGTAGGGATGATGTCCGGTCAACATGGCAGCCCGCGACGGCATACACCAGGTCCCCACGTACGCATGCGTGAAGCGGATACCATCCTTGGCCAGCTGGTCAATATGGGGTGTCTTCACCCAGTCGAAAGCCTCGGGATAGCAGCTGACCGTCCGGTGTGACTGGTCATCACTGTAAATAAACAGAATGTTCGGCCGCTTGTCGGCTGCTGCCAACGTCTTGCCGGTTAAACCGAGCCCCGATAGTAGTAGGCCCAGGAGGGTAATTTGCAGAAGGGAGAGTTGTCTCATCGTAAAATCCTAGAAAACCATTGTTCGTGTTGGATCACTCTGTTTCTTAATGTACTGGAAGCAAATCTCCAACACTAGCAACTGTCACCCTGGCCAGCTGTTTTTCCCGAGTATCAGCGACCTTTTCAGTAACTGCCTGCGTGCCAATCAGCAAACCTCTCACGATCCAGCATAAACCATCAAAACAGTCATTGCATTGCTTGTATTATTCCTCACCAAGAGAGACACTAGCTACGCAATCCACTGCTGGCAGCAAGTCTTAATTCCCAGGTGGAAATCATCATGAAATTCGGCGTAGGCGTCATCGGCGCCACCGGTTACATCGGCACCCCGTACCGACAAGAGATCCGTGAATCATCCGGAGACATCAAGATCGTCGCACTTTGCGCCCGTCGCCGTGACCTGCTGGAAGCTGCTGGCAGCGAAGACAACGCTCAACTCATCACGGACAATTGGCGAGAAGTCGTGGAACATCCGGATGTCAATTTTGTCCTCGTGGCCACGCCCGATGCACTGCACCACGAAGCGGTCATGGCCTGTGCCGCCGCCGGAAAACACCTGCTCTGTGAAAAACCGATCGGTGTCAACGTCCAGGAAGCGCATGCAATGTGGACCGCTTATCGAGACGCCGGATTGGCACATTACGTACCTTTCTGGTCTCGCTATGTGCCCTCTTTCGCGCGAGCCCGGGAGCTGGTCCAGGCAGGTACCCTCGGCGAAATCTGCTCAGTGGTCTATCGCTGGCACAACCCACGCCCCCTGACCATGCCCTTCACCTGGCGGGATGATGCTGAATTATCCTCGGCTGGCAGTATCGCCGACGTGGGTTCGCATGCCTATGACAGCATGCGCTGGATCACCGGACAGGAAGCGGTTCGCGTACTGGCTCATGCCGATGTCATTACCCCCGCCAAACCTGACCTGGGCGCCATTAACCTGGATGAAGCCCTTGCCTGGACCACGAACGAGAAAAAGACAGAAGTTACCGCGACGCGAAAAGCAACGGCCTTCGACTACGCAAACATTGCCTTTGCCATGGGAAACGGGGCCGTGGGATCCCTGATTCTTTCCCATGCACCATTTCTGCGCAAGGGCCTTGCTCCCGAACTGGAACTGCATGGAACGGAGAAATCACTGGCCGTGGATCGTGTTCGCGGCACGCTGACCCTGTCCTCGAACGACCAGGATGAAACCATCGTAGAAAGCTTTCCGGACCAGGACCTGGGCAACCGCTTTGAGCAACACGTCTTTCCTGCCATTCAGGCACAACTTGCTGGCCATGATTGTCCTCATCCAGGACTTGAAGATGGATACCGGGTCCAGCTCTTTACCGATGCCGCTGCCCTGTCCGGACAACAGGGGCAATGGATCAACCTGGCTGACCTGGAACCGTCATAGAGCCCAGGCATTCAACCAGGGTCAGGCCACATCAACCGCTTTACCTGTCCGTCCCGATTCGATCGCTGCCTGAACCGTGCCGCTGATTTCACGGCCGATGCGGGCATCCAGAACCGTGGTCCCATCCCGGTCGATCGCCTCGGCAAATTCCTGCATCAACAGGTAATCATTGTCCATCGCCACGCGTCGATGACGAAACGCTGCTGCCGGTTGCCCACGATAATAAATAGCAACTTCCGGTTGAGCCTCGCTGATCACGAGAGCACCCTTGCTCCCCAGTACATGGATCTTGATCTCTCCGATGTCCGGGTGACTGGCAGCCCCGATCCGACCAATACACAGCGTGCCCAGGATGTCTCGTTCCATTTCCAGTGTGACCGTGGCGAGATCCTCCACGTCGTGATCCACATTCACCTGGTGAAAATGAGCAGCGGTACGAGCAAACACACGTTCCACCCGGGATTCCAGCAAGACCTGTATGTAAGCCAGCGGATAAATCCCCTCGATCTGCAACTCTCCCATCGCTTCCTTGCCAACACCACCATCGGCGCCCGTGACGTGAGCGGCAACCTGGTGATCCAGCCAGCTCGTAACCGGCTCGTCCGCACCTCGACTCCCTTTCGGCGGGCCCGAGTCCTTGGCAAAGTAAAAATCAACGTGGATCGCGTAGGGATCACCAATCTGGCCATCCATGATGGCCTGCCGCGCATGCCGCAGTGCCGGCAGGTAATTACGATTCCACATCAGGAATTTGACGTTGTGCTCCTCGACCGCCCCCACCAGGCGATCACATTCCGCAATGTTCGTGGACATCGGCTTATCCTGGACCACATGCATCCCAGCCTGCGCTGCCCGTACACTCAGGTCACAATGCCGTTCAGCTTCCGAACTCACCACGGCCACCTGGACGTCATAATCCTGCAGCGCCTGCTCGACATCCCTCACGTAGGGAATGCCAAATTCATCCGCAAACAACTGGTTTCTCTCGTGGACCCAGCCTGGCTGGTCCGCATCGTCGGCCACAACCACCAGGTCAAAGCGGGGGTGAGAAACAACTCCGCGAGCAACATAATCATGCTTCACGACACTCAACACGGCGCAACGAAATTTCCCAGGCGATTCAGCAGTCATCCGTACCTCCCGTGCTCATCGTCACCACTTCACCACTGTCGATCGAGTGTCTGACTGCCTCACTAACACGCTTCACGGCCAACCAGTCCGCAGCGGTCACCAGCGGATCACGCTGCTGTCGAATCGCATCACAAAACTCCTGTAACTGCCCAACGCATCCCAGGTCTTCGCTGCCCGTCCCGATGGCTGATGGATGTTCTCCACGATAAACCAGTTGCTTGTTCCGGTGATCATCTGCGTAGGCCGCTCCTGCGGAACCGATCACGGAAAAGGAAAAGTAACCGTCCCCCGGCGGCAGGGTACCCGAACGGTCAATCACGGCCATGCCGCCACCATGAAAACCCAGGTGCACCTGGAGATAATCTCGCTCGGTATCACCCAGCACGGAGCGGCCAACTGCATAGACTTCCTGGGGCAGTGACTGGAAAACATTCAATACCAGGTCCAGGTCTCGCAATATACCACTAGCTGTCAATGGCGGATCTCCCGTGGTCGACCAGCGATGGATCCTTACCAGTCCCGGGTCACCCAGTTCCCCGGACACCAGGCTTTCTTGCGTGGCCTCAAGTGACGGATCCAGGCGATCGGTGCCGGCCACCATCAGGCGAATAGCCTGCTCGCGGCATTGTTCCAGCAACCCTTGAATCGCCTCGCTGTCCATGGGACTGTCCAGCGGTACCAGCAAGTGTTTACCCGCTGCCACCAACATTTCACAGTCACTGGACATCGCGTTACCAATCAGGATCGCCGCATCGCATTGCATCGCATGATCCGTGACGACCTCACCGGCGGATGATGCTACCACTGTCACCAGCGCACCCTCGATGCGCGGCATCAATGCCCTCACTCGATCCACGCCATCCCCTGTACCGATCAACGCAAGTCGTACCATGAATCATCTCGCTGCCAGGTTTTGTAATCGCTCCTCGAGTGACCTAGTCTGACCGTGTTTATCACTTTTTTCCAGTAGCATGGCTATCTTAAGCAATAAATCGACTGGCATCACGGTAACCTCTTTATTTGCTCGCAACATGCTTTATCCTATAGGTAAACCACTTGGGGATCACCGTTCTTATGGAGGCAACATCGATGTTCGACACAACTCGTCTGACGCGTCGCCAGGGGATGCAGCTGCTTTTACAGGGAAGCATCGGAGCAACGCTGGCCAGCACAACAAGCGGCCTGCTCAAGGCAGCAGATGCACCGGCCGACCGCACGGTACCGGCGGTACCTGGAACTTTCGAAATCAAGTGGCGACGCCGGAAAAAACAGGGAAACGCCGTCCAGCCAATCGAGGAAATAACCCACTGGAAAGCATCCGAGACGGCCATCATCATCTGTGACATGTGGGCAGACCATCCCTGCAAGTTGGCTGCCATGCGCGTCGATCGCATGGCACCTCGCATGAACCGGATCGTCTCACTGGCCCGCGACCACGGAGTCGTCGTGATCCATGCGCCCAGTAGTGGAATCAAGTACTACGAGGATACACCGTATCGTGCGCGGATGAAGAAAGCGGTTTATTCCAAGCCACCGGTGCCGATCCAGGGCTGGTGTTACCTGAACCCCAAATTCGAATCACCACTTCCCGTCGTGGACAACGTCAAGCGGGGCACGTCCAACGTAACTGGTTGCGATGATCCCGATCCCAAGCCCCAGCCGGACTCTGACCGACACCAGCATCCGGCAATCAAGATGATTGGCTACGACGGGGTGAGTGCCAACGGCCAGGAGATATTCAACTTCCTCGAACAGGAACAACGCAAGAATATTGTCCTGATGGGAGTTCACACCAACATGTGCGTGCTGGGTCGTCCTTTCGGCATTCGACAACAGAAGTACCTGGGCAAGAACGTGGTCCTCTGCCGTGATCTCACCGATGGACTCTACGACCCGCGGGATAAACCCCATGTCAGCCATGCCCGGGGTGTCGAGTTGATCATTGAACATATCGAGGAACACTGGTGCCCATCGATCCTCGGTGAAAGCCTGACCCGCGTTCTTGATGACTCGAGTGGTCCATGATTTACAGGGTTCATGAACCACTACATTCTGCTTTACCTTTCCACCTGCTGGTTTCCCGGAGCATATCACCATGACCATGAATCGCATCCTGGCCGGATTTCTTCTCGCCATCTCGTTTCTTTTTTCTGCCGTCCAGGGAGCTGACGCAAAACGTCCCAATATCGTGCTGATCATGGCTGATGACCTCGGCTACAGCGAACTTGGTTCCTATGGTCAAAAGTTGATACAGACACCTTACCTGGATGCGTTGGCCACGCAGGGCATGCGTTTTTCTCGCAATTATTCCGGCAATGCTGTCTGCGCACCCTCGCGATGCGTTCTCATGACAGGACGACACCCGGGGCACGCCTGGATTCGAAATAACGGTGAAGTCAAACCCGAGGGTCAACGCCCTATCCCTGATTCGGAAGTCACCATCGGGGAAGTTCTCCAGGATGCCGGCTATGCCACGGGTGCCTTTGGAAAATGGGGACTTGGATCACCCGGTTCCGAGGGAGATCCGATGCACCAGGGATTTGATCGTTTCTTTGGTTACAACTGCCAGCGACATGCGCACAGTTATTACCCGTCTTACCTGTGGAGCAACAAGAAACGCATCGTTCTGAAAAACAACCCGCCGGTACCGGGACATGCCTCGCTCCTGAAGGATGCCGATCCCGCGAATCCGCGCAGCTATGACATTTTCAAGGGCCAGGATTACGCACCCGATCGCATCAACGAGCAGGCACTGGACTTTATCCGCGAGAACAAGAATCGCCCCTTCTTTCTTTACTACCCCACTGTCATTCCTCACGTGGCCCTGCATGTACCGGATGAAGAACTAAAACCGTACCTGGCCAAGCAGTGGAATGATCCGCCGTTTACCCGTGGCAAGGGTTATGGCTATACCCCGCACTTCACACCGCGGGCTGCCTACGCCGCCATGATTACCCGCATGGACAGGTACATCGGTCGCGTGCTGAACCTGCTCAAGGAACTGCAACTGGAAGAAAACACCATCGTCATCTTTACCTCCGACAATGGCACCACG
>JAYGDH010000186.1:0-4176 GCA_046583055.1 Pirellulaceae bacterium
ATGATTGGCCTTGGGCGGAAAACTTTTTTCTGCCACCCTGCGTCGCTGCTTTCCAGGGTGATCTGCTGGCCCGATCACTGTGCTGAGCCCGTAAGTGCTGGGCCAACCCTGGGGCAGCATCAGGGGAATATCTCTCCTGGGTATTCCTGGATCGACCGGACGGCTTCCGCGTATTGCACACCGGCTGTCATACCCCGGTAGCGAGCCAGGTTTTCCTTGGCATGTTGGGCACTGTACTTGTTGGCAGCATCGTATTTCTCATTGCGAACCAGGGCCATTAAGCGGCCCAGCCAGTCGATTGCCTGGGGCCACTCGTCCGAAACATCGACAAACGTGTTGGGTTCGAAACCAATGGTATGACGTGGCCCGTTGTCATACGAGTAAACACGTCCGGGACGTCGAAAGGCCTGCTGAGGATTGGCCAACACACGATCCCCGTGAGCCAGGGCAACCTTTCCCAATTGTGATGCGACCTCGTGGTCAGCGTGCCGATCGTGTGGCCACAAGTTAAATGCGATATCCGGTTTGACGTCGGCAACGACTTCTGCCACTGCACGCTTGGTCTCTTGATTCACGTCATACCGCATCGAGGCATAAGAAAGAAACCGCATTTCCGTACCGTACTCGCGGCAAATCGCCTGGGTACCCTCAACCAGTTCCTGGCCACGGCCGCGAACCGGCTTCCAGTTCGTATAGTCACCGATAATGGACAACAGGACCACGCGATAATTCTTCCTGACCGCCTTGAGCAGGATCCCAGGGATTCCGAAGGGGCAATCATCGTAATGGGCGCCAATCGCCAGGATGGTCTTTGCCATGATTCTCGACTTCCTTTCATGAACTATTGACCTGGTCCCAGGCCACACGAATCATCTCAATCTTCTCATTGCTCAAATATCCATAGCGATTAATCCAGACGCCATCTGCCGCACTTTCCATCACCAAGCGCAGGCGACGGTGGACATCCTCCAGGGGTCCATAACCATGCACCAGGGGCACCAGCGACGCCTGCTGATTGATGGCCTCGCGCACGGCAGCAATCTTCCGCTGCTGGGGCGCGTCGGGAACCGGATGAGGCTGGTCCGGATGCGGATACCCATAGTCTTCCATCCGTTTCCCTGCCGGCTGATCCGCGATATCAGTCAACCTGACCAGTGCCGGCACGAGGTCGGTTTCCGCCAGTGAGGGATTAGCCTGCAGGAGCACGTCACCCCAGAACTTGATCATCAGGGACCAATGCATCGTATACAGCTTCGGACTTACCGAGTCCGCAACCAGGGATGCCCCGGCGAAATCCAGTCCCGTCAGCCGGCTATAGGGTGGCATGAACGCATGGGCAGTTAATTCCAATCCATCCCGTCCCGATTCCTCGATAGCCACCCGCCATGACCGAATCAAATCCGTGGACAAAGCGGCCTTCAATTCCAACCACTGCCCCACTCCGGGAAAAGATTGCCGGATACGAATCCATATCTCGTCCAGGGCCCTGGCGCCTGAACCGGCAACACTGATGGGAGCGAGTGAGCCAGGGGTCAGGCCCCCTTGCAGGTATTCGACGAATCTCTGCACGTCTTTCCGGATTTCTGAAAAATCAAAACCGTGCCGGGATGACCAATCGGCAACGTGGGAACTGAAATCCTGGAACACCTCGCCAAACGTGTAGCAAGGATACTCGGGCCAATCGATGCGAAAGCCACTGATCAATGGATAGGCGTTCACGAGATCCCGCACGTAGCAGCGGTTGTAGGAACGAATCGCTTCACTTGCCAGGCTACCCGTATCAGCCATGCGCCCCGTGATCAATTCTCCGCCAGGTCCACGGGGCCGATCTTCATCACGCAAGCCGGACGGCTGAGCTGCTCCCAGTTGAAAGTAGACTTTCATTCCGGCAGCCACCGCAGCCTGGACAAAATCTCCGATCACGTGACCATGTTCATGAGTCAGGTCATTCGGCTGACGCGGAGAGTAGGCACAGTCCTGGTAACATTCCGGATCCGGCTGGTAGCTAACTCCACTGCGAACCCAGAGGGAATGTTGACCAAACAGGGGCCGGTCAAAAACACGCGGGCTGGAACCAGCATCAATCGGGGGTTGAAACGAGCCTGTCTTCTCTTCAGCGGCAGCCGTGACCGTTGGATTACAGGCAACCGCCGTCACACCAGCTCGCTGCAAATTCCTGATGACCGGCTCGACGCCTTCGGAGAGGATAAAGTCACCCAGTACGGTAATTCCAAGTATCCGTTGTGTCATCTTCGTTTCCTGGTGCTCCAAGTATCCCAGTCCCGGCAAGGTTTACTACCGCAACACGTCAGCACAGCCAAGATAACGGGAAATCTGTCGCCAGGCCACTGCCGGCCATTCCCCAGGCTGTACGAATCCTCTGTAACATGGAAAATAAAGCCCGGCGATGAAGTGATACCTGTTTTAATCCTAACCTTCAACAAGGTACCTGCTCATGATGCGTCACCCCAATCGGCGAACAGCCCTGAAAACGATCGCCACTGCTCCCCTGGCATGGCAAATCGGCAAGCAATCCCTGGCCAGCTCGAAGCCAGCCACCCCTTTACCGGTGGCAGCGGTTATTACCGAGTACCACGAGAACTCACATGCCGACGTCATCGTCGGAAAAATCCTGGAAGGTTTCCGGCAGGACGGAGGTCCCGGACCTGCCTTGAAACTGGCCGCACTGTATGTCGATCAGTTTACCAAGAGAGACCTGAGTCGTGACCTGGCCAGGAAGCATGGCTTCCCCATCGTCCCGACAATTGCTGAAGCAATTACCCTGGGTACGAACCAGGTCCAGGTCGCAGGTGTTTTGAGTATCGGAGAACATGGCACGTACCCGTTTACCTCCGACACGCGGCAACACCAGTATCCTCGCCGGCGATTTTTCGACGAGATCACGGCAACGTTTCGCAAGCACAACAAGGTCGTCCCCGTCTTCAACGACAAGCACCTGGCCTACAACTGGACCGCTGCCAAGCACATGTACGATACGGCAGTGAACATGAAAATTCCCTTCATGGCAGGGTCTTCTTTGCCGGTCACGTGGCGCCTGCCCGCCACGGAATTACCTATTGGTACGGAAATTGAAGAAGCACTGGGCATTGGTTATGGCGGTCTCGAATCCTACGGGTTCCATGCCCTCGAGACGTTGCAATCCGTAACGGAACGTCGACGCGGCGGGGAAACCGGTGTCCGGGCTGTCCAGGTCATTCAAAAGGGTGCGATCGAGAAATCTCGGCAAGCAGGACGCTGGTCTGAAACGCTGTTGAAAGCAGCACTGGCAGCTACAGAAGCCAAGGTCGAGAGTGACAAATTGCCAACGGCCCTGGAAAAATCGGCTGCCCTGTACCTGGTCGACTACCATGATGGCTTGAAAGGAACGGTTGCCATGGTCAACGGCATCGGCAGTCAGTTTGGAATCGCCCTCAAGCTGCGAGGCGTCGACAAGCCGTTGGTCAACTGGTTCTGGTTAGAGGACAGGAAACCATACGGTCATTTTGCTGAACTGGTCAAAGCCATTGAAACCATGATCCACACCGGTAAGGCAGTCTACCCCGTGGAGAGAACACTCCTGACAACCGGGATCCTTGACCGCGTGATGCATAGTGCTTTCCAGGGTGGAAAACGGCTGGAAACACCTGAACTGGCGATCCAATACCAACCCACAGACTGGAAATTTGCCAACCGCGGTGGTGTAAACCCACCGCCACCCGCACGCTAACAATTGGCCTGGAATCCTTTCGCCTCAGCGTGAACCGACTATGGTGTGTAAACTTGCAACCCACCTTGACTGCCATTTGCAATGATCCCGCGACCGTCCGGGGTAAACAGCACCGTATGCATCGCTCTCATGGTGTCCTGAGCGACAATCCGATGCAGAGTTTTCCCCTCCGCAAGGCTCCAGATTTTCACGCTCTGATCTTCACTGGCAGTTGCCACCAGGGTTCCATCTGGTGATACGGCCAATCCATTGACCGGTGCCCTGTGGCCTTCCAGGACAAACCGTTCCCGCCCGCTCGCCACATCCCAAATACGAGTCGTCTTGTCACGACTGCAACTGACCAGCGTGGTACTATCAGGCGTAAAAACCAATCGATTCACCACGCCACGATGACCTTCCAGGAGCCGCGGTTCGGCATCGGTATCCTGCAAACTCCAGAGCTTGATCCC
>JAYGDH010000454.1:0-2099 GCA_046583055.1 Pirellulaceae bacterium
AGTGAGTCGCTTTGGTTTGGGGGCTGTCGGTCATGATTTCTTACGCGTAGCTGATGCGTGGGTCGACGAAGGCGTACATGATATCTGCCAGTAACTGGCCCATCAGCGTGAGAATGGAAAACATCAAAGTTAAGGCCATCATGGTGGGGTAATCACGGGTGCCGATGGAGAAAAAGAACAGCTCACCCATGCCGGGCCAGTTGAAAATCTGCTCCAGGATGATCGCACCACTGAGCAGTCCGGGCAAGGTGAGACCCAGCAGCGTAACAAACGGAATGAGCGTATTTCGGAAGGCGTGGTGCAGCAGGATACGGATCGGCCCGAGTCCCTTTGCTTTTGCGGTGCGAATGTAGTCCTGCTGGATGACCTCTTCCATGTTTGCTTTCACAAAGCGGCAGTAATAAGCCAGGCTGCCATAGGTGAAGCATGCAACCGGCAGAATCATGTGGGTCAGCGAGTCCCAGGCCTGGCCCATGGATGACATCGTGTCATGATTGGCACTCGTGTTGCCGAATAAGGGCAGTTCGAGCCAGGTGTCCCGAAAATGGACCGCGAAAAGTAGTTGTAGGAAGAGCGCAGCAACGAACGAGGGAAAGGAATAGAACATGTATAAAAGAAAACTAAGTCCGCGCTCGTCTGGTTTGCCGCTTCGAACCGTTGTGAACAGCCCCATGGGTATCGCTAGTAAATACGTGAGGATCAATGATGTCACAGAGAGTTTAAGCGTTGGCCAGACCCGTTGCTTGATCAGGTCGACGACAGGCTTTTTTTGAGAGTAGCTGTGGCCAAACTCCAGCGACAGCGCGTTGCCAAGCCACGTGAAGTAGGCCTGGTACCAGGGTTTATCCAGGCCGTAGATCTCTACCATCCGCGCGATGTCCGCCTTGCTGGGCATCTTGCTCGGGTCCATCATCGCCGGGTCACTGTCGAGCGGACTACCCGGCATATTACGAATCAGGCCATAGATCACGAAAGTAATCAGGACCAAAGTCAGCAGGCCGATTAGGAATCGGCGAAATAAGTAACTAAGCATTTACCATCCGTGCCTTCGTTCGAGTGTTCGCGTCCTGCTGGGCTCCATTAGCGAAAAACGTATCTATTGTGCTGTGGGTGATTTGAAGATGCTGCCCTCGCCTGGACCGTAATTATAGGGTCCACGGGCACTGAAATTGACGCCACGCAGGTTGTTGTTAAAGGCGAAATAGGCGTTTCGGAAATACAACCACGTATACGGTTGGTCGTCGTAGAGCTGCAGGTGAATTTGCCGATAGATCTCCTTGCGTTTCTCCGGGTCCAGTTCGTATTTCCCTTTTTGGAAGAGTTCGTCGATCTTGGAACTGGTGTAGCAGACGTAGTTGCGCCCGCTGTCGATGGCCTTGGTGGCCCACAGGTTGTCGCTGGTATCAGGATCTGTGCCTGTCCCCCAGCCGCCCAGTTGGGCATGGAACTTGTGGTCACGAGCCAGTTGTTGCAAAACCGTGAATTCGGCGCCACGCACGTTGCAAACGATACCAATCTGATCGAGATTTTCTCTCAATAGCTCGCACAGCAGGATGCGATCGGGGCGATTGCTGGTCACGATCGTGAACTCGAACTTTATCCGCTTGACCTCGTTGATCTGTCCGTCGAACTCGGGGTCCAGGAATGCATAGCCATCCAGGACGCCGTCGTCGTCGGTATCTTTCCAGCCTGCGGCCGCCAGTAGGTCTTCAGCGGTGTCGAGGTCCTGTTGGTAGGCGGGAGGGGCCTGTGGCGGAGCCCACGGACTGGTCCGATGGAAGATGCCAGTGGACTGCTCATCCATGCCGCGACGATGGCGTTCCATCATCTCGGCGTGATCGAAGGCCAGGCCCATCGCCTGGCGAACGCGAGCATCGCGGAAAAAAGGCGAGCGGAAGTTCCAGCCAAAGTAGAAATAGACCCACTCGATATCGTAAGCCTTGGTGTTGTTCTTGTAGAAGTCATCGCTGTCCGTTTGTTCTTTCCACTGTTCGGGGGTGAGCTGGATTTCCTCCAGGTCACCTCGTTTGAGGGCCAGTAAGGCGGTGTTGGGGTCCTCCACGATGGCAAAGCGAATGGTTTTGAAATGCGGAATGTCA
>JAYGDH010000263.1:0-5026 GCA_046583055.1 Pirellulaceae bacterium
CTTCTTCAACACCGATTTCATGGCGCTCCTGTGCGTAACCCATCAACAATGCCAGGTCACAGATGCGATTAATCACACGCGGATTACCACTGGCACCGTAGTGTATCGCTTCCAGGGCAGCATAATTAAAAACCTGCTGACCAACGCCCACCGCCGCCAAACGAAACTGGATGTAACCAATCGTCTCATCAATTGACAAGGGCTGCAACATGGAACAACTGTCAACACGTCCCTGCAACTCCGAAGAACCTTCCAGCATCGAGAGTAACATCCTGTTGCCGACCAGCACCAGTGTAAACATGGAGCAGTCATGATGCCGGAAATTCAAGAGCAAACGAAATGTCTCCAGGGCTAGCGGGTCCGACACCAGGTGAGCTTCATCCAGCACCACGACTGGATGCTGCCCGGCTTCGACTGCCGAACGCACCACGTTTTCAAAGCGTTTGACAGAGGTTCTCAGATCAACCGTTTCCTGCGAAACCCGGTTGGCCAACTGGTCCGTCACGTAAACCAGTAATTCTGCCACCGGCAACCGAGGAAACACGATGTGACAACGCGGCTGATTCCCGGCTGGCAAGGATCGCAGGAGATGATGCAACAACAAGGTTTTACCAGTACCAGAATCACCTGCCAGGACAGCCAGTTCACGACGATTTTCGATGGCATAGCGTAGTTTCAACATGGTCGCATGATGCGTCTGGCTGGGATAAAAAAAACGATCGTCGTAACCAGGATCGAAGGGCCGACGAGACATCTTCCAGTGCGATTGGTACATGGCTTCCCATTGACTCCCAAAACAATGACCACGAAGCACCCCTCGCGATCAATCTATAACTGCTAAGACACGAAATTCTCTGCCACAACCACTTCCAGTCCAGCCCGCCTGAGGCGGTCCATTGCCGACTCCACGGCAAAGGCATCTGCCTGCCGCCGATCGCGTACCATGACGACTCCATCAATCACGTTTTCCACGATCCGACTGAATCCATACCCCCAGGCAACCAATACCGAACCCACGTCCAGGACCACCAGGTCGTGACCGGCGGCAACCTGTTGCAACGATGGCAATAGTGTCGGCCCCGTCCAGTCGGTGAGATCCTCGGCCGAGTCGAGCTGCAACGGATAAAACGTGACGCCCTCCTTGGCCAGCGGAGCCGGGAGCTGCTGCATACCAGCCACTGCATGCCACGATCCAACCTCTTTAAACTGCATCTCGACTGCCAGGCGAGGGTCGGCAAAATGAGCATCCACCAGGGCCACTCGAATCCCCTGCTGCGCCGCCGCACGAGCCAGGCAGATTGCTGTCGTCGTGACTCCCACACCTGCCACTGCACTGGTAACTGCGATGTATTTCATGCCTTCCTCGACTGCGTGCACCAGCGTCGTGCCAGCTGCTCGCAATGAGTCCGACGCCGCCCGTGTTAAGGCCTGGCTGATTGCTGGCCAGCGAATCTCCGCGTCCAGCACGGGACTTCTAACACAGCTCGCCGCATAATGCTCACTTCCCTGGGCAACATGACCGGTTGCTGACACCCTCGAAGTCCCCACTGTCACCATGTAATCGGCGCTGCTCGAGGCCATGGCCACTCCACCTGGGGTCACGATATGGGTCCCGGTCTCCCCACCTGGGATGTCCTGTCCTCCCGCAATCGCATGAATAGCAGGGGCCACGATTTCCGGAGAGCGCACAGCATCGCCTCCCGCATCCACGCGTAACTGGACCCCTTGCGGACCGGTTCGACTCGCGCCGAGTTCGCCCTCCGAACTCGGCTGCCGGTTCGCATAAACCTTGATAAAGACCTGGTCAAGCGTCGTCATGATTCTGCACCTGATCGTTTCCCGAGAAACCGCATCTCGTTCCGGAACAATTTCCTACCCATCTCAACGAGGCACCGGTTTCAAACCCTGTAACGCAGCATCGCCATCTTCTTCCTCGAGTAATTCTTTGCGTCGAGCGGTCAACACCGGGTCAACCGGCTGAACAATTAACTGTCCCACCCGCGCCGGATCATGTCGGCCCAGCAACCTGCTCGGCTCCGCTTCCGTTACTTTCGACAAGTCCACGTCAGGCCGTGCCTCCTCCCCGAGAACTGACTCCATGGAAGGTTCTTCCTGGAAAGTCAACCGCAACGTATCCGGCGTGGGCATCTCCTGGCGAGCCTCGATCGTTTCCAGGCTGCCACCAGGTTTAACGAACCGGAAATCTTCGCTGGTCAGTCCCCAGTAGGTGGCCAGCGTGAGCACCAGCAGGATTCCAACCACTGTCATGTTCCCGGTAAAACCAGCCGACAGCCGACGCCAGTTCAGCTTTCGTAAACGGCCGGCCTGCAAACGCAAGGAATCCTTCTCCTGCGCCCGCTGGTTGGCTCGCGTTGCCAGTTCCGGTAGTGAAACCAGGATGGGAGCCTGCTCAACCATCGATGTTGCTGCAGAGGCCTCTCCTGGCGAGCGGACTGTCGCCACGTGAGATCCGTTGTCAACCGCTGGGTGCTGGTGAGTCATGGGTTCTGGCCCTCGCGAACGATCAGGCAACATGGCTTGTCAATGCGTGATGACGAACACGCATAAAATCAGACCGCTGTAGAAAATTATCGGTCTTCAAACAAGAGAAACTTGAAGGGTTAGAAAAGCTGGACGGCCCCGAACCTGTTCAACTCGAGCAGACTCAACAAAGAGACCAACAGTTTAGCGAAAAGTGCCATGTTGCGGTAAAGAGGGGTGTTTGGGATACTCAATTTTGGCCACCGTTCACAATCGACTCTTTGCAAGCCACACAACTCCATGCCTAAGCAGTTTTCAAAAACGACGGCAGCACAATTAGCCGACCTGCTCGATGAACGAATTCTCGTTCTTGATGGCGCCATGGGAACCACGATCTTCGGCATGGGGATCACCGAAACGGAGATGCGCGGAGATCGTTTTGCGAATCACCAGAAGGACCTGAAGAACTTCGTGGACGTGCTGGCCCTAACCCACCCACAAGCGTTAGTGGAAGTCCACAGGCAGTTCCTGGCTGCTGGTGCTGACATCATTCAAACCAATACCTTTGGTGCAAGCCCGGTGGCCATGGAAGAATTTGGCATGAAATCGCATATGCGGGAGCTCAACACAGCGGCCGTACGCTGTGCCCGCGAAGCGATCCAGGAGGCACTGCAGCAAGATCCAGATCAGCCACGGTTTATTGCAGGATCGATCGGTCCGACGACCAAGACGGCATCCATGTCCCCACGCGTTGAGGATCCAGGTTACCGCGCGATCACTTTTGACCAGCACGTGGAGTCGTATTACCAGCAGGTCGCAGTGCTGGTCGAGGCTGGGGTGGATATCCTGTTTCCAGAAACCACTTTTGACACGCTCAACCTGAAGGCCTGCCTGTTTGCCATCTCCCGCTATTTCGATCAACACGATGTTCACCTCCCGGTCATGGCATCCGTTACGATCACCGACTCTGCCGGACGCACCCTGTCGGGGCAAACGATTGAAGCTTTCTGGAACTCCGTGGCTCATTTTGATCTTTTAAGCGTGGGAATCAACTGTGCACTGGGCCCGGAAAAGATCCGACCTTACCTGCAGGAACTGTCAAAGATTGCCCCGACTTACATCAGCTGCCATCCCAACGCAGGGCTACCCAATGAATTTGGCGGGTTCGATCAGACACCGGAAGACATGGTCGCATCCATGCAAGAATTCGTGGAACAGCGCTGGATTAATATCCTGGGCGGTTGCTGTGGCACAACACCGGAGTACATCCGGGCCTTTGCCGAGATGGTTCGCGGCGCTCCGGCGCGTCGACCACCCGAGGCGAGTCCTTACCTGCAACTGAGTGGACAAGAGGCCTTTACCCTACGTCCCGAAAGCAACTTCACGATGATCGGGGAACGAACCAATGTTACCGGATCACGAAAGTTTGCCCGACTGATTCGCAGCGAGCAATACGAGCCAGCGGTCGAAGTCGCACTGCAACAGGTACAAAACGGGGCTTCGATCATTGACATCAACATGGATGACGCCTTGCTGGACGGCGAAGCTGCCATCACTCGTTACCTGAACCTCATTGCCGCCGAACCGGACATCACGCGGGTCCCCGTGATGATCGACAGTTCTCGCTGGTCGGTCATTGAAGCCGGTTTGAAATGCGTGCAGGGGAAAGCACTGGTCAATTCCATCAGCCTCAAGGATGGCGAGGACGAATTTCTGCGCCGGGCACGGATCATCCGTCGTTATGGTGCGGCGACCGTAGTCATGGCCTTCGATGAAACTGGCCAGGCCACGGAAATCGAAGACAAGGTCGCTGTCTGCCAACGTGCTTACCAGATATTAACCGAGCAGGTCGGCTTTCCACCCCAGGACATTGTCTTTGACCCCAATATCCTGACCGTCGGAACGGGTATCGAAGAGCACGACAATTATGCCATCAATTTCATTGAATCGATCCGCCAGATCAAACAATCCTGTCCAGGAGTATCGATTTCCGGTGGCGTGAGCAATGTATCGTTTTCCTTTCGTGGCAACGACAGGGTACGAGAAGCGATGCATGCGGCCTTTCTCTTTCACGCCATCGAGGCTGGGCTGGACATGGGAATCGTTAATGCCGGACAGCTAACCGTCTACGAACAAATCCCCACTGACCTGTTGGAACACGTTGAAGATGTGCTTTTCAACCGTCGTCCCGACGCCACGGATCGACTGCTGCAGCACGCCGAGACAATCGACAACAAGCGAAGTATCAGCCAGGGCGAGGACCTGGCCTGGCGTGAGCAACCGGTTCGTGAGCGACTGTGCCATGCCCTGGTCAAGGGAATCGACAAGTTTATCGTGGAAGACGCAGAAGCCGCTCGACAGGAATCGGCACTATGCCTGGACGTCATTGAAGGCCCCTTGATGGAAGGAATGACACACGTTGGTGACCTTTTCGGAGCAGGCAAAATGTTCCTGCCACAAGTAGTCAAAACTGCCCGCGTCATGAAGAAAGCGGTCAACTACCTGACTCCGTTCCTGGAAGAAGAAAAAGAACAAACCGGCACCA
>JAYGDH010000304.1:0-2075 GCA_046583055.1 Pirellulaceae bacterium
GCCTGCACCTTACCCTGCTGCTCACCCTGCCGGGTTGCCTGAAACAGCACACCGATTGCCACCCTGTCTTAATTCGGTGATGATAGTCGCTGGCAGTACTATCCATTTGCTTGTTTCAACAGGGAAACCTACCGTGCTTACGAACCTCTTTCAAATCCGACCAGGCCCTGCGATTTTACTGGCCCTGCTGTCCTTGCTGGTACCGCGAACCGGATCTTCCCAGGACAGGGTCGCCAAGCAGAACTCTGCGTTCCCAGTGGTCGACTCCCAGGTCGCCCGCTACACGGCTTACCGGGCCCCGGTAAAAATCACCATTGATGGGCGGCCGGATGAAGCAGCCTGGAAAACCATCCCTCGCTCACCTCGCTTTGTCGACCTGATATCAGGACAGTCCACTATTCACGACACCCGCGCCGCTGTCACCTGGGACGACACCATGATGTACGTTGCCTTCTGGGTCGAGGAACCGTTCGTGGAAGCAACGCTAACCAAGCGAGATAGCCCGATTTATCAAAACAATGACGTCGAGGTATTTATCGCAGGCAAGGACGCTTACTACGAGTTCGAAATCAACTCCTTCGGTACGATTTATGAAGGCTTCTTTATCTGGCAGGAAGCCTACGTCCGGGGCGGGTTCTCCAAAGCTCCGGAATTCCAGCTCACCAATCCTGGTGCCCAGCCCTTCAACGGAGTTGGATTCAAAACCCACCCCAGGGGTAAACGCCATGCATTCCTCAAATGGGATTTTCCGGGGGCCCAGACCGCGGTTCATATCGAGGGGACCGTTAACAAGAACAACGACCGTGACCGGGGCTGGACTGCCGAATTAGCATTTCCCTGGAAAGGCATGCAATGGCTTGCCCGGGCCGATGGGCGTGCCTTGCCGCCACGAAATGGCGACCGTTGGAGAATCGATTTCTCGCGTTTCAACCAATACAAAGCAGCCCCTCCCACCAAGGATTCCGGCGGCTGGGCCTGGAGCCATCATGGCATCTGGGACTCCCATATTCCGGAAGCTTTTCCCTACGTAACCTTCTCCACGAAACCGCCGCCAGCATCGAAATGACAGCACTTTCCCGCGGTACACCACCTATTAGAGGGGCTTCATTACTGGCGCTTCAGTGAAGCTTGCCTGTATCCGAACCGGCCTAAATCCATTTTTCTATCTCCTTATTCACCTGGTACTTACGTCACTTGCGCGAAAACCGCAGAGAAACCTCGCCACCGAACTCGGGTTTCATACACAGCGTTTTCACAAGTTTCTTGTTCCAGCACTGGAGGGGCTCTGCCGATTTTGCCGAATCTTCCGAATAAGGTCTTAGCTGAGAGTATCCATATTTAGGAAGCGGCTTTTGTAACGGACAGCAGCACTTCCAATATTCCTGACAGGAGAAACGAAATGAACGGTTTAAAATTGATCTCGCAGACGAAAGTCTGGATCCGACACCTGACTGAAATCGGTGTCTTCCTCGTAGCCCTGAGCATCGTCGCTGAAATCCTTTTCGGCGAAGTAGTTCCCTTCCTGAACGCAGGCGTCATTGGCAACATCACCACGATGATCGGCGGATTGGGCGAAGAAGGCCTGGTCGGTCTGGTAGCCCTGGGCATCGTTGCTTACGTGTTCACCAAGAGCTCGGAAGCACCGACGTCGTAACACCGCTTAGACGCTGCAGCGTCTGACCATTGGTTACAACAATACGGGCCGTTCAAACCCTTTTTGAGCGGCCCGTATTTTATGCGCTGGTCCCGCAACTCGCCTGCAGGTGGGCAGCGCCTGCAACCAACAATCCCGGGATGAGGCTCAATCGACCGGATTCCTGTCGGGGCCGCACGATTCGTACCTCTCGTACGCACCACGCCACTAGTCTGTCCCTGGTCCGCCGGAAATCGGTTTACCAGTCACTTTTCTCGGCACACCAAAGTCATAATAGCCAATCATCATTTCATCCCAGGTCTGTTGCCCCCAGCGAATGGTCCTGGCGGGATCTGGGTTAGCGAGATTTGCTGCAGAGTTGTCGTAAACCGCGGTGCAAAGCAAGCGACTGCCCTTCGGGATCAGTTTCGGTGTTTGGAAA
>JAYGDH010000307.1:0-5753 GCA_046583055.1 Pirellulaceae bacterium
TGTGACCAGTCCGGGCGGGACGACACTGGAGGGCCTGGGTGTCCTGAAGGAACGAGGTATGCACGCGGCCGTGGTGGCAGCGGTGCGTGCAGCGACGGAGCGATCGATAGAGTTGGGTAAAACCTAAAGGGAATTCGGGTGACACTTGCCAGGAGTTACCGCCCGAGTGTCCTGGGCTGTTGCGTATGAGGGAGGGCCAGGCAGATGGGATCGATTTTTTGTCTCGTGGACGACAAGCATGTGCCCATGTATCGCATCATCTGGATTTCTGATGTCCCCCATTTTTGTGGCCAGGACGACTGCCAGTGTGAAGGTGATTACGAGGTCCGCCTGGACCAGGACGAATCACTCTGGGCCAATCGACAACAGCGAGACCAGGTGCTGAAAGCAATGGAAAGCTGGCATGGATCAGGAGACGGTCGGGACTCCTGGTAAGCCGTTGGACTCTGCCGGGTGGGCGATTGGTGCTTGCTCGGTTAAGTTGAAATCAGAAAGGTGAGTGGAACATGTCATTGTTTGAAAACCCTGCATATCGCTGGAGGGAAACGTACTTTGTTCTTTTCGAGTCCGAGCATCGTCCCTCGCTGGAATTGATCCAGGAGTCGCTGGGCCGGTTGGAGACCAGTTACCATGCTGAAGAAATGGGCGATGACGGACAGGGGCACATGGAATCGTTGACACTGATTTCGCCCAGTGATTTTGCGGCCATGGATATCATCTACCTGGCCGGGGAAGAAATACCGTTGCAGGTTGATGAGTTGAAGCAGGAGTTGGACTTGGGCAGCCTGACCGATGAGGAACAGGAGAAGGCGGCTCGACTGGATGCCTGCGATGCCCGTTACGAGGTGTTTCATTTTGAACAGATGGGAGGCATCGATGAAGAAGAGGGATTCCTGGACCCCGGTGCCCTGTTGATGGTCCTCGAGCAACTCGCTGAGTTGTGTGATGGAGTAGTTATTGATCCCCAGACCGGTGGATTTGTTTAGTCAACGCAGCAGGTGGGTGTAACGATGCAAGCTAAAGAAATTAAACCGGGTGCCGTGGTGGTATGCCAGGAGATCCCGGTGCTGATCCAGAGTGTCCAGGTGCAGGCCCCGTCGGCTCGTGGTGCGGCGACTCTCTACAAGTTTCGAGGGCGAAACCTGGTCAGTAAACAGAAAATCGATATCACCCTCAAGGGAAGTGAGTCCCTGGAAGCTGCTGATTTTGAAAGGCGTCCGGTCAAGTTGATGTACAGCGATGGTCAGCAGGTTTATTTCCTGGATCAGAATGACTTCAATCAGCACGCGATAGATCGGGATATCGTGGCCAATGAGATGCAGTACGTAACCGAAGAGTTGGAAGGCATACTGGCCCTCATCTACAACGATGAGTGCGTGGGTATCCAGTTGCCCAGTGCCGTGGAACTGAATGTGACCGAGTGCGATCCTGGTGTGAAAGGCAATTCCGCCACCAATCGAACCAAGCCAGCAACGCTGGAGACGGGCCTGGTGGTCCAGGTGCCGGAATACCTGGCCATGGGCCAGCGCGTCAAGGTCGATACACGCACCGGCGAATTCCTGTCTCGCGCCTGAGAGCCTCTGCCTGGACGGGAGCCTCTGCCTGGACGGGACGGCAGTCTAACCGAGTCGTTCGCCGACCAGTGTTACCATGGCAGCTTCGTCGGGGAATTCCTCGGTAGCCAACTTCGAGTAGACGAGTTCGCCGTCGAGGGATAACTCAAAACAACCACCGCTCGAGGGTTGCAGTTCCATGCTTTCCAGTTGCTGCTTGTACTGGGTCAGGATTTGGCTCGCCAAACTGACGGCCTTGGGTTCGTAGTTTCACGAAGAGCAGTATTGCAAGTGAATTTTCATTGACTTGATTCCCGGGCCGGAAGGTGAAGGTACAGTGAGCAAAGAGGTTGGCGGCCGGCCTGGCTGCCGAGTCGAATTCTCGTGGTTAACGCTTGGATTTTCGCGAGGTTTTCTTCTTGGCCGCCTTTTTCTTCTTGGCGGTTTTCTTCTTCGGCTTGCTGTCCACAAAAGCGTGGTCAAAGTTGGAAGCGTATTTTGGATTTGATCCGATGCGGGTAATGGTCACGGTGAAGATCCCTTGTAGTACGTTGCCTGGACTGATTAGTCGCTGATCATCGATTTTCCGGGTGACTGTGCAGTCACCCATGGGTCTTTTGGTACCTCATTGGCCGGGAATGGTCAAGAGATCCGCGCGACAACCGTTCGATTTTTTTACGGGGAGTCGGCGGCAGGGCAGCGAGACAGGGGCGCTCGGCCGACCGGGTAGATCGTCGTTGATCAGCGTGAAAGCCGCTTGTAGCGAAACTTGCGAGGCTGATCCGGGTCAATTCCCAGGCGTTTCTGGCTCTGTTGCTGGTAGGTCTGGAAATTACCATCACACCAGTGGACGTAGCCGTCACCTTCAAAAGCCAGGATGGAGGTGGCCACACGGTCCAGGAACCAGCGATCATGGCTGATCACGACCACGCAACCCACGTAGTTGAGGATGGCTTCCTCCAGCGCACGGAGCGTGTCCACGTCCAGGTCATTGGTTGGTTCGTCCAGCAGCAGCAGATTGGAACCACGCCGCAGTAACTTGGCCAGGTGCACACGGTTTCGCTCGCCGCCGGAAAGGTTCCCCACTTTCTTCTCCTGGTCGGGACCCCGAAAGTTGAACCGCGACACGTAGGCCCGACTGTTGACCTTGCGACCACCCACTTCCAGGGTCTCGTGTCCCCCCGAGATTTCTTCAAATACGCTTTTCTCGGCAGACAGGGCATCGCGATCCTGGTCGACGTAGCCGATCTCGACCGTGGGACCAATACGCAATTCGCCCTGGTCAGGTGATTCTTCCCCGGTAATCATCCGCAGCAGCGTGGTCTTGCCGGATCCGTTGGCTCCGATGATGCCCACGATACCGCCGGGTGGCAGTTTGAAGTTCATGTTTTCCATCAACACCTGGTCCCCGTAACCCTTGCACAGATCCTTGGTTTCCACGACCAGGTCTCCCAGGTGCCGACCAGGGGGAATCTGGATTTCGAAGTCATCCATGCGGTCTTCGTACTTCTCGGTCACCATCTGTTCGTAAGCTTTCAGCCGCGCCTTGCTTTTTGCCTGGCGAGCTCGCGGTGCCATGCGGACCCATTCCAGTTCGCGCTGGAGAGTTTTCTCTCGTGCCAGCGAGGTCTTCTCTTCTCGCTGGAGCCGATGCTGTTTCTGCTCCAACCAAGAGGTGTAATTGCCTTCCCAGGGGATGCCGTGGCCATGGTCCAGCTCCAGGATCCACTGGGCCACGTTGTCCAGGAAGTAGCGATCGTGGGTGACCGCCACGACTGTGCCCGGGTATTCATCCAGGTGACGTTCCAGCCAGGCGACGGCCTCGGCATCGAGGTGGTTGGTCGGTTCGTCCAGCAGAAGTAAATCAGGTTTCTGCAGCAGTAACTTGCAGAGGGCGACCCGACGGCGCTCACCACCGGACAGCTTGGTGACATCAGCATCCCGGTTAGGCAGGTTCATGACGTCAAAAGCAATTTCAATTTCGCGATCCAGTTCCCATGAATTTGTGGCCTCGATCTGGTCCTGCAGGCGAGCCATTTCATTACAGAGCTTCTGCATGGCGTCATCGTCCAGCGGTTCGCCCAGCGCCACGCTGATCTCGTTGTATCGCTCGACCAGTTGCCGACGTGGTGCCACGGCCTGCATGACATTGCCCCAGACGTCCAGGGTGGGGTCCAGGACCGGTTCCTGGGGCAGGAAACCTCCGGTGAATCCCTCGGTCAGCCGGGCTTCTCCCTCGAAGTCCCGATCTTCCCCGGCCATGATGCGAAGCAGGCTGCTTTTACCAGATCCGTTCCTGCCCAGCACACCGATCTTGGCCTGCGGATAAAAGGAAAGCCAGATTTCTTTCAGGACTTCCTGGGAACCGTGCTTCTTGGTGACATCGGCCATCGTGAAAATATATTGTTTTGCCATGATCGTCAGATATTGCTCGCAGTGGTCAGTAGAGGAACGGTCAGGCGGTGGAACAGTGTTTTGCCAGACCTGGATAACGGGTCACGATAGCAGCAGACAGGAAGAAATACCGGGTGGTATCGTGGCAGAATCGATCACTCCCATTCAATCGTTGCCGGCGGTTTGCTACTGATGTCATAGCATACCCGGTTGACCCCCTGGATCTCGTTGATGATCCGGGTCGAAATTCGCGCCAGTAACTCGTACGGTAAATGAGTCCAGTCGGCAGTCATGAAGTCGTCAGTGTTGACGCAGCGGACAGCAATCGTGTTTTCGTAGGTTCGGGCGTCGCCCATGACTCCCACGCTCTGTACAGGAAGTAGTACTGCAAAGGCCTGTGAAGTCTCGCGGTAAAGACCGGCGTTCTGGATTTCTTCGACGACCACGGCATCGGCTCCACGGAGTACCTCGAGGTACTCCGCGGTTACTTCGCCCAGGCAGCGAACAGCCAGTCCTGGCCCGGGGAATGGGTGCCGCCAGACGAGTTCTTCCGGAAGGCCCAGTTCCTCTCCCAGTCGCCGGACTTCATCTTTAAAGAGATCTCGCAACGGCTCGATTAAATCAAACCCCAGTTGTTCCGGGAGTCCTCCCACGTTGTGATGAAGCTTGATGGTGGCAGCCGGTCCATCCGGGGCCGCTCCACTTTCAATCACGTCGGGATAAAGGGTGCCCTGCGCGAGGTAACGCGCATCCGCGATAGTTTCTGCTTCGGCACGAAAACATTCAATGAAATTGTGCCCGATGATACGTCGCTTTTCCTGGGGGTCCGAGATCCCGACCAGGGCATTCAGGAACTGGTCCTGCGCCTGGACCACCCGCAGGTCGGTATGGAAATGTTCGGTGAAGGCTTCGATGACGTCCTGCTGCTCGTTCTTACGCAGCAGCCCGTGGTCCACGAGAATGCAGGTCAGTTGATCGCCGATGGCCTGGTAAAGTAAGGCCGCGGTGACCGAGGAATCAACTCCCCCGGAAAGTCCGCAGATGACGCGGTCATTACCAACGGTTTTGCGTGTTTGTTCAATCAGTTCCTGCGCCAGGTCACCCAGTTTCCAGCTTCCCGAGCATTCGCAAACGTCCAGCAGGAAGTTAGACAGGACCTTGCCCCCCTCGGGGGTATGCGTGACTTCAGGATGAAATTGCAAGCCAAACACGGGAAGTGACTTGTGCTTGACGGCAGCGACCGGGCAGGTCTGCGTATGTGCCAACGCTAGGAAATCCTCGGAAACCGAAGAAACCTGATCCCCGTGACTCATCCAGACGTCGGTTTCGGTCGTGACATCCGAGAGTAATCCGTCCGAGTTGTCAATGTGCAGGCGAGCTCGTCCGTACTCCCGCGCCGGAGCACTGCTGACCTGTCCGCCCAGGGCATTGCATGCCAACTGCATGCCATAACAAATACCCAGGATCGGTAAGCCCATCTGGAATAACTCGGGATCACACTGGGGTGCATCCTTGGCATAAACGCTTGATGGACCACCGGACAGGATCAGTCCCTTCGGTTGATGCTTGCGTACCTGTTCCGCTGTAATGTTGTGACGGACGATCTCGCAATAGACATTCAATTCCCGCACGCGGCGAGCAATCAGTTGCGAGTACTGGGAACCGAAATCCAGTACCAGTACTCGTTCCTGGTTGACACGCGAGGTATTGCCGGAAGTTGGATTAACAGTTTTATTCATCGACTCGTTGTCCTGACCAGCAGCGGGCACTTGAATTCATTGAAGGTTGGCCCGTTCCCTTAGCGTT
>JAYGDH010000309.1:0-5424 GCA_046583055.1 Pirellulaceae bacterium
CCCGACTATGCCAACGCCTACTACAACCGAAGCCTCGCTTACCAAGCGCTAGGTGACAAGGCCAAAGCCGATGCTGATTTCGCCAAGGCCAAAGAGCTGGGCTATGAGCCCTAGCAATAACCCAGCAGAGCCTCTGGAACCGTTGCAAATACGTTGCAGAATGGTTGCAAATACGTTGCAGCACGGCGCTGCACTCAGTCGCACCAGGTCAGACAAACCCACGAAAAAAGGCCATTTGCTGCTTCCTGCACCTCAGTGCAATCCAGTGCAAATGACCTCAGTGCCCCCACTAGGACTCGAACCTAGAACCCTCTGATTAAGAGTCAGATGCTCTGCCAGTTGAGCTATGGGGGCCCGACACGATCCAGCTGCTAACAACCAAACTCGCGCCATCCAAGTATCGTAACGCGCCAGCAACAGATCACAAGGGGAGCCTCACCCCCCTACCTAAGCCTCTCCCGTCTCCATCCCCAACTGCCGCATCTTGCGGTACAGATTTGAACGATGCAAACCCAGCCGCTGCGCCGCCGCCGTCATGTTCCCCTGCACCCGGTCAATCTGTTGCCCGATATACTGCACCTGGAACTCCCGCGTGGCATCATTCAACGGCAAATCCAAGGACAGGGCCGCCCCCTCCCGCTCCGGGGAGAGCACGAAATCCAGCTGGTCCGCCTCGATCTTATCCTCCGGCACCAGGTAAACCACGCGTTCCATCAGGTTGCGCAACTCGCGCACGTTCCCCGGCCAGGAATGACTCAACAACCGCTTGCGCGCCGAGGCCATCAGCCGCGGTACCTTGCGACGGGCCTGTGGAGAAAACGTTTCCAGGAAAAACTCCGCCAACAAAAGCACGTCCTGGTCCCGGTCCCTGAGAGGTGGCAACTCCAGGCTCACCACGGTCAAACGAAAATACAGGTCTTCCCGGAAACGCTTCTGCTGAACCATCTCGGCCAGGTTCTGGTTGGTCGCCGCAATCACCCGGGCATCCGTGGCAATCGGTGATGATCCCCCCACACGCACCACGACCTTTTCCTCCAGCACTCGCAGCAACTTGGCCTGGCCCCCCAGGCTCATCTCACCAATTTCATCCAGGAACAGCGTGCCCCCCGACGCTAACTCGAATTTCCCCGCACGTGATTCCCGCGCATCGGTAAACGCGCCGACCACGTGCCCAAACAACTCGCTCTCCAGCAACGTTTCCGTCAGGGCCGCGCAGTTGACCGCCACCAGTGGCTCCTGGCGCCGCGGGCTCAGGTAATGGACCAGTTGGCTGATGATCTCCTTGCCCGTGCCGTTCTCACCCAGGATCAAGACGGCCAGGTCGGTAGCCGCCACGCGTTCCACCGTCGACTGCAAGGCCTCGATCGCCGGGCTTTCGCCGATCAATCGAATCCCGTCCGCAACTTCGTTGGTCATCATCACGCGTTGCTTCAAGAGACGATCCACCTCGTGCGTCCCTTCCAGCGCCAACGCTGCCTGGGCCGCCAGTTCCAGCAGCGCTACCTCATCCTCGTCCGTGAAGTTGCCCTCGCACTTGTTAATCATTTCAAAAGCACCCAGCCGTTCTCCGTCACTGCCCGTGAGGGCACAGCAAAGCAGCGTCCGCGTCTGGAAATCGAGTTGCTGGTCCACCCGCCGATCAATCTCCACGGCGTCATCGTCCAGGTCCACGCGACGTGTCTCCCCCGTCTGCACCACCTGGCCCACGATCCCCGCATCATCGGCAATGCGCAATTCCCCGTCAGGTGCTCCCAGGGCCGGACGACCAATCAATTCCTGCTGGCCACGGTCCCAGAGGAAAATACTGGCTCGTTCTGCTCCCAGCAACCGCGTGGCCGCCTCGGCCATCTGTTCCAGCAAGACGTCCATCCGCTGAATCTGGTGCCACTGGCCGGCAATCGCCAGGACTGCTTCCAGCCGTTCCGCGCGACCCATCGCACGCAAGCGAGAACGCACAGCATCTCGCGCTGATTGCAATAATTCCAGTAACTGCAAAAACTCTTCACGACGTGCAGGTGTCTCCAGAACCAGCCCCCGGGCCAGCAGCAGGTCATCCCGCTTCCCTGTCGTTGCCAGCGGGGCAGCCAGGGCCTCCGGCGTCTCGACCAGCTTTCCCTGGTCCAGCACCTCGGCCAACAAGTCCACGGGCAAGGCACCGCCCAGGCCAACTTCCGCTACCACGGTCCATTTACCACGCTGCGCCGTCACCACACCTAGGCCGGCAATACCCCACGCCTGCATGAGCGCAGCGAGCAACTCTGCCAGGGACTCCCCGTCGGCCGACCCGGCCTGCGCCATCCAACGGATCAGGCTTGCTTCCCACGAACTCCCGTCTCTTGTCATCGCTTGCTTCCCCACCCACCAACTAGTGATTGACCACCCCTGCCACAGCTGTGGTCGATTTTACTCAAAATCACAGTCTGCTGTAGTCAGATTGATAAATTTAACGATCCAAACAGCGACAAAGTGACCATTACCTGCGATTTGAAGCGGAAACGGCATGGCGTAGTAAAAATAACCTGAAAGCGGTATTCTGTTACGTTCGCAGACCAATCATTGATTATTCCAACGGGAACCAGCAGAAGGACAATAGAACCATGGGGCTGTTTGAAGGGAAAAAAGGCTTAATCCTCGGCGTGGCCAACGATCGCTCGATCGCCTGGGCCATCGCCAAACAGATTCTCGAAGAAGGGGGCGAATGTGGCTTCAGCCATCTGCCGGATCGACCTGATGATGAGCGGAAAAAAAATCGCCGACGTGTTTCCAAGTGTACCGACGATTATGACAAGGCCCGCTTCCTGGTCCCCATGAATGTCCAGAACGACGATGATATCCGGGCCGTCATGGCCAAGGCCGCCGAGGAGTTTGGCACGATTGATTTCCTGCTCCACTCGATCGCCTTTGCTGACCGCGACGATCTGAAACGTGACACGGTAGAGACCAGTCGGGACGGTTTCAAGATGGCCATGGAGATCAGCGTCTACAGCCTGCTGGCCGTCACCAATGCCGCCCAGGATATTTTTAGCGAGAAGGCTTCCATCGCCGCCATGACCTACTTCGGTGGCGAAAAATGCGTACCCGGCTACAACGTCATGGGAATCTGCAAGGCAGCCCTCGAGGCGTCCGTGCGATACCTGGCCTACGACCTCGGACCCCGTGGCATTCGTGTGAATGCGCTCAGCGCTGGCCCCCTCAAGACCCTGGCAGGGTCCGCTGCCGGCGTCAACAAGATGCTGGCCCTGTATGAACACATGGCCCCCCTGGCCCGAAATATTACCCACGAGGAAGTGGGCCGAACCGGCGCCTTCCTGCTCTCGGATATGTCCGATGGGATCACCGGGGAAATCCTCCATAACGATGGCGGCTACAACGCCATGGGATCACCGGGTCGACTACTCGACCGGGTCCAGTCCTAGGGACGGTTCCCATGACGGGAATCCAGCAAATCGCCATCGCCGTTGTGCAACACCAGGACCAGTTCCTGGCCGGACCGCGTTCCCAGGACCAGGTACTGGCCGGTTACTGGGAATTTCCCGGCGGCAAGATCGAACCCGGGGAATCCGCAGAACAGGCGGCCATCCGCGAATGTCGTGAAGAAACGGGCCTCGAGATCCAGGTCGTCGGCCAATACCCGGAGGTGACGCACACCTACGATCACGGCACGCTGCACCTCTTTTTTCTCGACTGCCGGCCGTCGACAGACCCAACCTCCCCCCTGCCCCCCTTTGCCTGGATCCCGCGGGAGGAGCTGCACCAGCTTGCTTTTCCCGAAGCCAATCAATCACTGCTAGCACTTCTCATCTCCGGGAAAAATCAGTCTAGGTGAAACGAATAGAGATCGGGTAATCTTTGTAAATCTTACCAGCCCGGTAGACGGTTTGGTGGTCATCGAGCGGTTGCCCGGCAACGGCAGGATGACCTGGCAGGGGAAGCGGCGGTAGCACTGAAACACCATCCGATGACGGATGGATTGGCGCACCGATTGCACTCCCTGGCATGGTTTACCGACCTGGACGATCACAGGAAGTGATCGCATCGAACACTCATTGCACTGGAGGCATCGAGCATGGAAGCTCGTCTTCGCTATAGCCTGTTACTGACCGCCACGCTGTTGTCACTGGGGGCCAGTCATCGCAGCAAGAATTTCCTGGTGACGGCCTCCACGCCCCGGCTGGCACAAGAGGTCTGTGCGGCGGCCGAGCAGTTCCGCCAACAGACGGCCCTCGACTGGCTGGGACATGAACTACCGGCCTGGAGCCAACCATGTCCGATCCGGGTCAACTCCGGTAACCACCTCGGTGCTGGCGGTGTAACCAGTTTTGTTTTTAGCAGCGGTCAACCCGGCCAATGGCAGATGACGATCCAGGGATCCCGGCAGCGCATCCTGGACAGTGTACTACCTCATGAAATCACGCACACGGTCTTTGCCACGTACTTCGGTCGTCCCCTGCCCCGCTGGGCAGACGAGGGTGCCTGTACGACGGTGGAGCACGTTTCCGAGCGCACCAAGCAGGACCAGTACCTGATTCGTTTCCTGAAAACGGGTCGCGCCCTGCCTTTCAATCGGATGTACCACCTGAAGGAGTACCCGCACGATATCCTGCCGTTGTATTCCCAGGGCTATTCGTTGTCACGATTACTGATTGCCCAGGGTGGCAAGCAGGAGTTTATACGTTACCTCGGTACCGGCATGGAGAGCAACGACTGGGATGAGGCCACACGCCTGCATTATGGTTACCAGGATCTTTCCGCGCTCCAGCTGGCCTGGGTGGACTGGGTCTCGAAAGGGAGTCGCCTGCCAGCTGCTCGCACCACGGGTGCCACGCTGGTCGCCGGCAATCGAGCGACAGGAAAAACACGCCTGGCCGGTACGGCAGCGACCCGGGATGGCTGGCAACCGCGCAGCGGTGCCCTGGACTGGCAACGTATTGCCAACGCACGAGCCGCGGCAGCGGAAGATCGCAGGACGGCATCCCAAACCACGGCAGCGCCCACGCTGACGGCAACAGGTGGCAGCTGGTATCGACGTCAAGCAACTGCCAACAGCAGTGGCTCGACCGCGATTTCCGCAGCGACAGCTCCCACGCGGCTGAGTCGTCCCCAGCAACTGGTCACCCCGAGCCGGCCGGCAGCGAACCGGCTGCCCACGCCACCCACCTGGTCCCAAATCCCCCAGGTGCAGATCCCAGTGACAGGCGGGCCCGTGACCACGGCGACCGTTCCAGCCATCCCCGGCCCGGCAAAACGACAACGGATCCGAGGCCCCCTGCCCTTGATACGTTAACGGTTTCCCAATCAGCACCTGTTCCCTGGATGCCTGTTCTAGAAGGCAAAGGGTCGATGCATGGCCAGGTGAAAGAAGACCGGCGCGGCAAAGCAGAGCGAGTCAATACGATCCAGCACCCCGGCGTGTCCCTGGACCAG
>JAYGDH010000313.1:0-6545 GCA_046583055.1 Pirellulaceae bacterium
AGGGGAACTTCCTGCAGCACTGTCGCCAGGCGTTCTACAGCAGGTTGCATGATCGGGGTATGAAATGCACCGGCAACGGCTAGAGGGAGAACCTTCATTGCGCCAGCTTCCGCCGCCGCTGCAGCCAGCCGCTGGCAGGCCGCCTGGTGACCGGAAACAACCAGGTTTCCAGGGCAAAGGAGATTGGCAATCTGGAGCGTTTCCTCCGGTTTTCTCTGTTGCTCGATGAGTTCCTCGAGCTGGGTAACCTCCATGCCAAGTACGCTGATCATCCCACTGGGCGTCGCCTCGGCAGCTGCCTGCATCGCGAGTCCGCGTTCCTGAACGACATGCAAGGCGGCTTCGAACTCCAGGCCGCCGGCGAAAACCAGGGCGGTGTATTCGCCAAGGCTGAGGCCGGCAGTTGCCTGGCAAGCATCGAGTAACTGGGGCGATTCAGCCCGCAGTGTTTCCAGGGCTGCCAGGCTGGTCACGAACAGTGCCGGTTGACTGTGGTTAGTTGCATTGAGTTTTTCGGCCGGACCTGAAAAACAGATCTCGGCCAGATCGTAGCCAAGAATCTCTGCTGCGCGGTCATAAAGCTGTCGCGCCGCGGGGAGTGACTCGTGGAGTGCTTGGCCCATTCCAACGGTTTGGGCTCCCTGGCCAGGAAAAAGAAAGGCAGTTCGACTCACGGTATCTTTTACCTTTGGGCAGCGTGGTCAGATCAGTAGCTGCTTGTTTCCAGGAATATGGAACTAAGCGTTTTGTTCCACGTCGACCACGGCTCGGCCCATGTACCAACCACATTCAGGGCAAACGACATGGGTGGGCAGTGCCGTGCTGCATTTCTTACAAAACGTCAGCTGGCGGGGCTTTATTGCGTCGTGAGAACGTCTTTTGCCAGACCGCGAATTGGAATGTTTTCGTTTGGGAACCGCCATGACGGGATCTCGTATTCTGGTGACAGGGGAAATTTCTTTAAGAGAGTGACCAACCAAGGACTTTCCATCCTAAAACCCGCCTTGCCGACTGTCAACCGCAAGGCCACTCCCTAACCAGGGTCATTTTTACCCGCGACCGGATGATCAGTCAAACAGCGTCTCCTGGCTATCCTCCGGCGGCCTGCTTTGGGGAGTTAACTGGAGATGTTGCCAGGCGGCAGTCGTCGCCATTCGTCCCCGGGGGGAGCGGACGAGCAGTTCGCTGCGGAGCAGGTAAGGTTCGATCTCGTCAGACAGGGTATCGGTAGCAGTATTCATGGTATGGGCCAGGGCCTCGAGACCAACGGGACCCCCGTCAAATACACGAATAAGTGTTTCCAGGTACTTGCGATCCTGCTTATCCAGCCCGCGTTGATCGACTCCCCACATCTTCAAGGCATCTTCGGCCAACTGGCAGGTGATGTGCCCATCGGCCTTGCTGGTGACATAATCGCGTACGCATCGCAAACGATTGTTGGCGACACGGGGGGTTCCCCGGCTGCGTTGGGCAATCATGCCGGCCGCTTCCGGTTCGATCGTGACGGCCAGTTTTCGGGCGTTGCGGGAGACGATCTCGGTCAATTCCATGTCGCTATAGAACTCCAGGTGCTCGCGCAACTGGAAACGATCCCTCAAGGGGCTGGACAAGAGGCCGGCCCGCGTGGTGGCACCGATCAGAGTAAAGGGTTGCAATGTCATGTTGATAGTACGTGCGTTGATTCCCTCGCCCAGTACCAGGTCGATGCGAAAGTCTTCCATGGCGGTGTAGAGGTACTCTTCAACAGCACTGGGCAGGCGGTGAATCTCGTCAATGAAGAAAACCGTTTTTTCCTGCAAGTTGGTCAAGTAGGGGAGCAGATCCTTGGGAGCCTTGAGTGCGGCGCCACTGGTCAACTCCAGGTGAACACCCAGTTCTCTTGGAATGCAGGTTGCGAAGGTAGTCTTTCCCAGGCCAGGGGGGCCATCGAAGAGAATGTGTCCCAGCGGTTCTTCTCGCTTGCTGGCGGCATCAACCGCGATCGAAAGGCGTTCGAACACTTCCCGTTGTCCAACCATGTCGGACATTCTTTGGGGACGAAGTGTTCGGTCTTCTTCGTCCTGAGGCAACTGGCTTCCCAGTATTTTTTCTCGGGACATGAGGATCCGATCACGGCAAAGAAGAATGAAACGCGGCAGTGGCTAATATACCAGAGATCGAAGTGGATTGGATATGTCGTTCGTGGATCGGGTTATTGCTGGCTGCTCTGGTAAACCGCCTGGAGCAGGGTTTCCACGTCCTTGTATTCAGTTCCGCTTTCCAGGACAGTGTCGATTAATTGACGTGCATCCGATTCGCTGTGTCCCAGGTTGCAGAGGACGAGGTAGGTTTGCTCGATCAGGTCGCGTTTGCCATCGTCGGCCGGCACGGATTCGGCTGTCACCAGCAGGGCAAATTTAGGCATCTTGCGTCGTAGTTTCGCGATAATCCTCTCGCTGGTTGCAGGTCCGATCCCTGGTAATGCGGAGAGTCCCTTGACGTCCTGGTTCTCGATCAGGGTAGCGACATCCTTGACGGGTCGGACCATGGCACGCAGTGCTTTCTTGGCGCCCACGCCGTCGACACTGCAGAATAACTCGAAGAATTCACGTTCCACGTGCCCCTGGAAACCAACCAGGCGTGGTGACAGACGTCCCTGGGTCGGATTGCCGTCGAGGTAGAATATCGTATGTAGGCTGATTTCCTCACCGATATTCGCCTGGAGTTGGCGGCGAACAAATTCAGGGATAAGGATCTCGTAGGCCAACGCACCGATCTGCAGGATGGCACGGTCTTCTTCGAGATGAGTGAGCATGCCACTGATATTAGTAATCACCGGATATCATTCCTTGTGTGAAAGGTCAGGTGCGTTGGAGGCTGGCCAAAAGGTGGGGTTCACGAGTGCCAGTATCCCTCCTGCTACAGCACCTTGCTGGTTCGTGACAGGTAAAAATGGCAGAGTGCAGTGGCCAATGCATCGGCAACATCAGGTGGCGACGGAGGTTCTGAAAGTTTGAATTCATGACAGATGGCCGTTTGCATTTGTGCTTTTGAGGCATGCCCGTTGCCGGTCAGTATTTTCTTGATCTGGGTTGCAGCGTAATGGTAAACGGGGATTTCTGCCTGGGCAGCTGCCAGGCAGATGGCTCCGCGAGCATGTCCCATCAGGATCGCAGTTTTCGGGTGGGCGTAGTGGGAGTAAAGTTCCTCGATGGCGACACAGCCTGGTTGAAGCGACTCGATGACCTCACGGATTCCATCATAAATAGTGTTGATTCGCTGGGGAAGATCGGTTCGTGTTGTGCGGACCACGCCCGCTTCCACGATATGCAGCCCTTGTGTCGAATTCTGCAGTATCCCGTATCCAGTAATGTTCAGACCGGGATCGATCCCCAGGATGGATGTTTGTGCTGCAGGTGTATTCATGACGATTTGCCGTTCCCCAGGTAGCCGGACCCCTGTTGATCTGGATCATGTTGATGGACCCGTGCGTCTTGCTTTCCCGGAATGCCAAGCCGGATAGATCTCAGGAATCGACTCGCCAAAGGGTTCCGTCAGGGCGGTCTTCGAGGGTAATTCCCATGGCGGTCAATCCATCTCGTATGTTATCAGCCGTGGTAAAGTCCTTGTTTTCTCGGCAATCCTTTCGTAACTGGATAAATAATTCCATTAACTGACCGACGAGTTGATCGTCACCGGTTGCCGTGGCTGCAGGTCGTTGCCAGAACAGTCCGAGAATGGCAGCGAGTTCTCGCAGCGTGGTCATGCCTTGCGTGAAGGAGGCCAAGCGGGTTTCATCACGTTGCTGGGGATCGTCCAGGTGTTGCTGGTCTGCAAATTTATTCAGTTCCCGCACGAGTTCGAACAGATCGCTGCAGGCACCTCCGGTGTTGAAGTCGTCATCCATCTTGGCCAGGAAACTCTCTCGCAGTTGAGCGATTTCTTCCAGCCATGGATCTTCGCTGGAGTCAATAGCTCCGTCAGCGCGTTTCGTAATCGGCGTGAGCTGGTAGAAATCGTTACCGGTGAGTCGTTCGAGGCGTTCAAAAAGCCGAGAGAAACTTTCCAATGCGGTGCCGGCTTCTTCGATTCCCTCCTCGCTGAAGATGATTGTACTACGGTAGTGCGTGCGTAATAAAAAGAAGCGAATCCGCTCACCACTTTGCCGGGCAATCAATTCGGCCAGGCCGCCCGCTCCTTCGGAGCGGCTGATTTTCGAGGCGTTTTGCTGATTTTCAGTTTCGCCGGCTGCCTGTTCGCGTTCACTGCGCCCACCCAGCTTGCCGGCCTCGGCTGCACGCATCAAACCGTTGTGCATCCAGTAAGTAACCATCGGCTGCCCGTGGCAACATTCACTCTGGGCCAGTTCATTCTCATGGTGAGGAAAGACCAGATCCAGTCCGCCAGCGTGGATATCGAAGGTTCTTCCCAGTAGCTTGTGGCTCATGGCAGAACATTCGATGTGCCAGCCAGGTCGACCGGCTCCCCAGGGGCTTTGCCAGCTTGGTTCATCCGGTTTTGCGGATTTCCACAGGGCAAAGTCGCTGGGCGAACGTTTCTTGCCAGCTGCTTCTCCTCCACCACCTTGTTGGCTCTCGGCAGTGCGATTGCTTAACTTTCCATAGTCAGTGTTCTGTGATACCTCGAAGAAGACATCCCCATCGACCGCGTAGGCAAAGTTTTTTGCAATCAGATCTTCGATGAAACCGATGATTTCGGTGATGTGATCGGTAGCTTTCGGCATGGCGTCGATTTGACTGACGTTCAGCGCCTGCAGGTTTTCCAGGTAATCCTGAGTCATTTCATCGGCGACCTCTGCCATGGAGATCCCGCGGCGAAGAGATTCGGCGATCAACTTGTCATCCACGTCGGTGATGTTGACGACCCAGGTGACGTCATAACCGTTGTAGGCCAGGTAGCGTTTGACGGTGTCGAAAATGACGGGGCCCACCATGTGGCCAATATGGCTTGGCTTGTAGACCGTGGGGCCGCACAGGTAGATTCCTACCTGGCCTGGCTGCAGCGGCTCGAACGGTTCTTTTGACTTGGTGAGCGTGTTGTAAACGCGAATGGTCATGACGGTACGTTGTTCCCGAATAAGGACGTTAGGCTGAAGTCTGGATGATAGTAGTTGAAGAAATCAAGATGGTTTCCTTATTCTTGCTGGCGTTGGAGCAAGGCGACGCACTGGGCAGCAATGACCTCGCGGGTTCCTACCGGCCCGACTCCCTCCCCCGTTTTTGCTTTGACAGAAATGCATTCGGCCGGCACGCCAAGTAATTCACCAACCCGCCTGGAAATGGCCTTGCGGTGGGGGCCGATCGGAGGTTCCTCGGCAAAAACAATGGAGTCCAGGTTGCCGATTTCATAGCCTGCCTGTTGTACCTGTTGGTAGGCCAGTTGTAACATCTCTCCGGAGTCACGGTCCCGGTTGATTTCATCCGTATTGGGAAACAACTGGCCAATATCTCCCAGTCCAGCCGCACCGAGCAGGGCATCGGTCATGGCGTGCAGCAGTACGTCAGCATCGCTGTGCCCGTCGGCACGGTGGGTATGTTCGATTTGCAATCCGCCCAGGGTCAGTGGTCCACCTGCCACGAGTCGATGGGTGTCGTGGCCGAGGCCCACTTTCCAAGCCGGGGCAGGCGCAGCAGTGTGCCGTGGGGTATCCGAAGACATACGCAAACTTGTTAGGTGCCAGTGATTTACGTTCTTACCACAAGGTATGGTGGGGATTATAGCCAAAGGCCTCTTGAGCGACAACGCAGACTGCCTGCAGGTTCTCCAGTTTGCCAGAGGGTGCTTTGAGGAAGCGGCTCATTGAGCTAAGTTGCAGCCTTTGCTGACTTGCTTGCAATCCACCAATTGATAATTGGCCCGTTATGGCAATCATTGAAATCGAAGGACTCGCCAAATCCTATCGGGTGTACCGAAAGAAGGAAGGATTGGTGGCTTCGCTGAAGGGGTTATTTCGGCGTGAGTATCGTATGGTGGAAGCTGTTCGAGGACTTGATCTGCAGGTGGAAGCGGGTGAATTTGTCGCTTTCCTGGGGCCCAATGGTGCGGGCAAGACAACCACGCTGAAACTGCTGTCGGGAGTTATTAATCCGACGTTTGGAACGGCGCGGGTCATGGGACATGTTCCCTGGAAGCGAGAGAATGCTTACCGGCGCCGGTTTGCCCTGGTGATGGGTCAAAAAAACCAGCTCTGGTGGGACTTGCCTGCCCAGGAGTCGTTTCGGCTGCATCAGCAGATTTACCGGATCCCACCTGACAAATTCCAGCACAACTTCGACGAGTTGGCAGACCTGCTGGGAATCCAAGATCTGGTTCAGCAACCGGTTCGGGAGTTGTCGCTGGGCGAACGTATGAAGATGGAGTTGATTGCAGCCCTGCTGCATTCGCCAGAGGTCCTGTTCCTGGACGAACCGACGATTGGCCTGGATGTTATTGCCCAGCGCAACATCCAGCAGTTCTTGAAGTATTACCAGGAGGAACGGGGTATCACGATATTGCTGACGACCCATTACATGAAGGACGTGGTCGCGCTCTGTCAGCGGGTGGTG
>JAYGDH010000369.1:0-19705 GCA_046583055.1 Pirellulaceae bacterium
CTTTTTTGCGTGTCCGTGGCTTGCTGGATGATTCTCTGGCTGGGCCGAATATCACTGGCCGCACCGCTGCGCGAATCCCATTGCATGACCTCGATAATGGTTTCCGCGTCGGGATCCTCGGACAGCCGAGAACTTTTCACCAGCGCCACTCCGTCCGCACGTGGAATTCCTCGCAGCAGCAATCCGATCAACTGGCTGAATAATACGCCGTTGGTACCGCTGCTGGAAATGATCCTGGGTAGGTCGCTGAGTAAATCAATTTGCTGCTCGGCATCGTGGTAGCGGCTGGCCTGCAGGTCCTTGGCCGAGAAAGTTTTTTCAGTTGCTGGTAGCGGTTCGTTGATGGATAATTCGATCTGCTCGTCGGATACTGAAAAGGACGTTGAACCGATCACGAAATGTTCGCCCGCTTCGACCTGGAATTGGTCTTCTTTGCGGCCGTGAAAAAAAACCGGATTGCGAGTGCTATCCATCTGCTGAACATGAAGCTTGCCATGACGCCAGCAGATTTCCACGTGTTCTGACGAGACGTGGGAGTCCCAGGGGGTTGACCAGCGATTTCCCCGGCGACCCAGGACGAGCACCTGATTTTCTGGCAGACGGTGCCGCCAACGATTACGCGGCTCGGTACCCTGTGCGATCAAATCAGCCATGGTCTCTCGTTAACTGATGGAGAAAGGGGGAAATGCTCCACGATTGTATGGTCGAACTTTGGCTTTGGCTACGGGAGTCCATTTGCCACCAGGGCGGGAATGCGTCAATCTTTCAGTAGCAGGCACTTTGGCTGGGTCTTTCTGTCACCATGGGTTATCATGGGACACGTTCGCAGGTGGATTCCTGACTGTAGCGAATCGTTGTTGCGCGGTGACGTACCAGGTAGAGATGAGTGCCCGAGACGTGATGAACCAACGATCAATCCGTTTTCAATCGAAATCATTCTGGATCGTGATAGGGGCCCTGTCTGCCTTGCTGTGTTTGCGGGGTACCGGAACTGCTGAACCAGCCGATAAATTGCCGGCTGTTTTCGCCGGTAAGGTAGAGTACCAGCGGGACATCCTGCCGATTTTCAAGCAGCATTGCCTTGGTTGTCACGGTGCCGCCAAGCAGGAAAGTGGCTTGCGGCTTGATTCCCCGGCTTCCTTGTTGCGCGGAGGAGATCTCGGCGAAGCGGCGGTTCTGCCAGGAAAAAGCCAGCTGAGCCTGTTGATCCGGGTGGTGGCCGGACTCGAAGAAGATCTGAAAATGCCACCCAAAGGCGCCCGCTTGTCGAACCAGGAAATTGGCAAGCTGAGAGCCTGGATTGACCAGGAGGGTAGCTGGCGTGCGCAAGCACCGGGAGATCATCCCGCGGCCGCTGCGGCCGCCTCTCACTGGGCCTATCAGCCAGTGGTGAGACCTCGAGTGCCGACAACCAGGAAGCCGTGGGGTTCAAATCCCATCGACCAGTTCATTGGCCAGCAACTTCAAGAGCATCAGTTAACGCCTTCTCCGAGGGCTGATCGGCGAACGTTGATTCGCCGCTTGTCACTGGTGGCCTGCGGGTTGCCACCAACGCCTGGCGAGGTGGAGGAGTTCCTGCAGGATTCCCGTCCGGATGCCTACGAGCGATTGGTTGATCGTGCCCTGGCCAGTCCCCGCTACGGTGAACGCTGGGCGCGGCACTGGTTGGACGTGGTGCGATTTGGTGAAACACATGGTTTCGAAACCAACCGTGAACGTCCGCATGCGTGGCGGTATCGTGACTATGTCATACAGGCTTTCAACCAGGATCTTTCTTACCAGCAATTCGTGAAGGAGCAACTGGCCGGTGATGCGTTGCAGCGTGATGCGGCAACAGGTTTCCTGGTCGCCGGTCCTTATGACCTGGTCAAGAGCCGTGACATTAACTTGACGCTGGCCCAGCGACAGGATGAGCTGGCTGACATGGTTAACACGACCGGGATGTCCTTCCTGGGCCTCACTCTTGGCTGTGCTCGCTGCCACAATCATAAATTCGATCCCGTGACGCAACGTGACTACTATTCGGTCCAGGCGGTATTTGCCGGTGTGGAACATGCGGACCGGCCCCTGGCAGCGGCGGCTGATGTGCAGTTGCAGATAGCGGCCGGGCAGCAGCAGGTGGCAAGGCTGACCAGGGAACTGGCGCCGTTTCTTTTGACGGCCGCTTCGCAGTGGATCTACATCGATGACGCTGCCCTTGCCAAGCCGGAGGGACGGGGTACGGAACTGCTGGTTGTGAAACGCGGGGACGGGGTGAACCCGGCCGGTACGGAACGTGGCTTTCGCAATGATCCGGGAGGTTCCGATTGGGCGCCGAACGTCAGCCAGGGGCGGTACAGCTGGTGGGCCAACCAGTCAGGACAGGACGTCATGCAGTATCGCCTGGTGGCACCGGGTCGGTATCGCCTCTGGATTTCCTGGGGAGCGGGGCAGACGACACATACCAGGTCTGCGACCTATCTGCTGGATGATGATGGAGATGCCAGTACCCGCCAGGACCAGCGTGTCGTGGCGCGTGTTGACCAGCAGCGGTTCGCCGACGGAGCTGGTGGTGTTCCTGGTAAACCGTTGTGGAGCGGTTTTCATGATGCCGGGGTGCATACCCTGGGATCCTCAACTTCTCTGTTGTTGCGAGGTGGAGAGGAGGGAGCGGCGATTACCGCGGATGTGATCCTGCTGGAGCCCGTGAGTGGCAGTGCCACGGAAAAAACACCGACGACCATCCAGCCATCGTTTCGTGCTGCGGTCAATGCCCGCCTGAATACGGAGAAGCTCAAGCCCACGTTGGCACGGTCAGTACGTTTCACGATCCTGGCCACGAACCAAAGTCAGCCTTGTATCGACGAACTGGAAATCTGGTCCGGGGATACGAACGTGGCCCTTGCCAGTCACGGTGCGGTGGCTTCCTGCTCCAGTAGTTTGCCTGGGCATGAAATCCACAAGTTGAAACACGTTCATGATGGCCAGTACGGAAATCGTCGTAGCTGGATTTCGAACGAACCCGGCGGTGGTTGGGTGCAGATTGATTTACCTGAAGCAGTACAGATCGATCGCATCCTCTGGGGGCGGGATCGTGAATTGAAATACCAGGACCGGGTGGCGACGCGCTATCGGATCGAGGTCTCTGTCGAGCCTGGCAAGTGGCAGGTCGTGGCGACCGGGGATGATCGCCTGCCCATGAATCCTTCGACCCCGGCCGTGCTGTCTTATCGTTTCGATCATTTGCCAGTGAAACAGGCTCGCCGGGGCAGGCAGATGCTTAGCCAGCTGGAGCAGGCTCGACGTGTCCTGGCGGAATTGAAGACACCAAAACTGGTCTATGCCGGCCGTTTCGTGCAACCGGGTCCAACCCATCGGCTCTACCGCGGTGATCCACAAGCCAAGCGGGAACAGGTGAATCCGGACACGGTCCGGTTTCTCGGTACGCTGTCCCTGTCAGCGGAATCCCGGGAACAGGATCGCCGTCTGAAGCTGGCCTGCTGGATTGTCGATCCAGCGAATCCACTGACCCCGCGTGTGCTGGTAAACCGTCTCTGGCATTACCATTTTGGACGGGGATTGGTGCTGACGCCCAGTGACTTCGGCACCCAGGCCGGCGTTCCCTCGCATCCTCAACTGTTGGACTGGTTGGCCCGGGAGTTCATGGACCAGGGATGGTCGATCAAGCACATGCAACGACTGATCTTCACGTCCGAGACATTTTGTCAGCAGGGTTTTCCACGACAGGCAGCAGTGCGTGTGGATGCTGATAGCCAGTGGCTCTGGCGGTTTCCGCCGCGTCGCCTGGAAGCAGAGGGTATTCGTGATTCGCTGCTGCTGGTCGCCGGCTCACTGGATGAGTCCATGGGGGGGCCAGGTTTCAGCGGCTTCGAGGTTCAGATGGAAAATGTCCGGCATTACTTTCCCAAGACCCGGTACGAGGCATCGGATTGGCGGCGCATGATTTACATGACGAAAGTGCGCCAGGAACTGGACTCGGTCTTTGGGTTGTTCGATTGTCCGGACGGGAACCAGGTCGTACCCAGGAGGAGCCGTTCTACCACGCCCCTGCAGGCTCTGAACCTGTTTAACAGTACATTTGTCTTGCAGCAGTCAGAGCTTTTTGCGGGACAACTTAAACGCATTGCCGGGGTGAAAATCAAGGACCAGGTCCACCACGCATTTCTCAGGAGCCTGGGGCGAGCACCAACTTCTGCTGAGCAAGAAGAGGCAGTTGCCTTTGTGACTGATCATGGGTTACCAGCACTTTGTAGAGCCCTCGTGAACAGTAATGAATTTGTCATGATTCCCTAGGGTGACCAATCGTTAAGCAAGGAGCGTTTCATCATCATGTCCAGTCAACGTGCCATGTCAGGTTATCACCTGCTGGATCGCCGTCGTTTTCTCGGTGATGCGGGCTGGGGTTTGAGTAGCATTGCCCTCGCACACCTGCTCAACGACGAGGGTTTGATAGCTGCGGAGAAACCGGGACAACCTGGTCATGGTAAACCCCTCCTGCAACCGACCATTGATCCGGCAAAACCTCATGGGGCGCGAGATTCACATTTTCCGGCTGCGGCCAGCAAGGTGCTGGTCATTTTTTGTTCTGGCGCCTGTAGCCATCTTGATACGTTTGACTATAAACCCGAATTGATTCGCCAGCATGGTAAACCGCTTCCCGGTGGTAAGGATTTGATTACGTTCCAGGGGGAACAGGGGATGATCACGCAGAGTCCCTGGAAGTTTCGACCGCGGGGAAAAGCGGGCAAGATGGTATCGGACCTGGTACCGCAACTGGGTGAACTGGCGGACGAGATGTGTTTCGTCCACTCGCTGACCAGTAAGACCAATACCCATGGTCCGGCGGAAAATTTCATGTCGACCGGTTTTACTCTCGATGGGTTTCCCAGCATGGGTGCCTGGATGACGTATGCCCTGGGAACGGAGAACCAGGAATTGCCAGCCTACGTGGCGATTCCTGACCCTCGTGGGACTCCCCAGGCCAGTGTCAACAACTGGGGCCCCGGGTTTCTGCCGGCGGCCTTCCAGGGAACTGACTTTAATGCCGCTAAGCCGATTCGTAACCTGGCGGTGCCCGGGAAGATCGGGCCGGCCAGGGATCGTGCGACGCGTGATTTTCTCAAGCGTTTGAATGAACGACACTTGAAACGGTTTCCGGAAGACAGCCAGTTATCGGCGCGGATCTCGAGCTATGAACTGGCAGCCCGCATGCAGTTGAGTGTTCCCCAGGTAAGCGATCTGTCCCGGGAACCGGCACACATCATGAAGATGTATGGCGCGGATGATCCGCAAAATACGCTCAAGGCAGCCTATGCCCGCAACTGCATCCTGGCTCGGCGGTTGCTGGAAAAGGGAGTACGCTTTGTCCAGCTGTTTAACGGGGCCTATCAGACCGGGGGCGAGGGAACCAGTAACTGGGATGGACACAAGAGCCTCAAGGCCCAGTACTCGGTACATGGCCCGGTTTTTGATCAGCCGACTGCCGCGCTGCTCAAGGACCTCCGGCAACGTGGCCTGTTGGACGATACCGTGGTGCTGTGGTGCACGGAGTTTGGCCGTATGCCGACGTTCCAGAAAGGTGCCAGCGGTCGAGATCATAATCCGGCTGGTTTTACTGCCTGGTTGGCTGGTGCGGGAGTGAACGCCCCCTTCAGTTATGGAGCCACGGATGCCTTTGGGCATCGTGCCGTGGAGCAAGTGGCTACCGTTTATGACCTGCATGCCACCATGTTGCACCTGTTGGGACTCGATCACGAAAGCCTGCGTTATTACCACAACGGAATTGAACGTCGCCTGACGGATGTCCACGGCAAGGTGTTGCGCCCGGTGTTGCGACAGGGCTAGGCGGTTACACGCGGTGACCATGATGCTCGTTGGTTGTATCAGCTTCTGTGGTCAGGCTGCTGATCGGGCGTGGCAGCCATGGTGGTCAGGTCATGGGACTGCGAACGGGAGTTGCCAGCAGTCGCCGTAAATTCCAACGGGCGGTCCCCGCCTGACTGGGTTTTGCTTATGGTACGGGCCACGAAGAACCATAGTCCACCGGTGATCAGGCTGAGGATACAAAGAGCCAGGATGCCCTCTTTAAGCAGTTCGTTGCCCAGTTGGAGAAGTGGCTCCGTGGTAACCCGATCATTTTCCTGTACCACGATCATGAGTTCACTCAGCGGATTCGTGGTTGTTTCTGCATCGATGGGACTGCCTGGAAGTCGCACCGGTTCGATGGCAGCAATCCAGTCACCTCGGTAGTCCTCGCCGTGCGGTGCCTGTGCAATGGGGTCCTGGTAGAGTTGGTATGTTTCAAGTTGCAGGTTTTTCAGTTGCTCGGGTTCGATTCGAAAGTGTTTTTCGTGGCCTCCCATTGCCTGGGACAGTCCACTGCTAAAGGCCGGATGGTTGAGTATGGTGCCCTGCTCAATCCCGGGCCGGCCATCAATCAAGACGGCAAAAGTATTTTTTTGATTCTGGTTTCTGTAGGAAGCAAAATCGCCAAGGTTGACCGTGATGGCCATGATCCCGACGAGTCGTTTGCCTCCGTCCCCAGAGGGTTGGTAGATCGGTGCCGAAAAAGCGACTTTCCAGATCTTGGTGGTCGTGCTCTGGAAGACTGCTGAAAGGTGTGAATCCTGGATGGGCGCAATTTCCGGGGTGCGGATCTCTCGCTCCAGATCCCTTGGGCCACCGTGGAAATACGTCCGGAAACAGAAATTCTTGCCGACACTGTTCGAGGTGATGCTCTTGTCATCGTAGGCGACGGCGGTGATGGTTCCCTGCGGGTTCAGTACGAAGAGGCTGGCAAACTTCGGGGCGCCTGGATCCGTGGTCAGCCGTGCCAGCCTGCGATCGAGTCTTTCCTGGAGGTAATCATGGAGCTTGTCCTGTTGTAGATTCTGGCTGAACCGATCACGGGACTGCAGGATGACATCCGCGGAACCTGGCTTTTCTTTCTCCAGGTCCAGGATCTCCTGGAGACTGGGAAGTTGGTTGACGCGCAGCATTTGCTGTTGAAGCTCTTCCTGGTTGGCTTCCTCTTCAACGATCTTGAAGTAACGGGCTATTTCTACCTCGAATGCTTTCGCGGCATACTTGGCAAACCAGGCATTGCTCTTGTAGACGCGGTTGCGAACCGCGGTCTGTGCTTCTCGCATTGTCTGGTTGTACCAGTAACTGCCGAATATGGTCATCATGACCAGTAGGAACATGGGACCGAGAATGCCCAGGATGAGCAATGGCCGTCGCGCACGATTGCGGTGTCGCATGTCGAGAGCCTGCAGCAGGTCCTGGACACTCTGGAATCGCTGGTCGGGATTGGGTGCCAGGCAGCGATGGATGATTTCCGTGAGGCTGCGGTCGATGCCGGCCTGTCCGGAAATCCGCGGAAACTCGGACTGACGGTTGATCAGTTGTCGATATTTGGCCAGTCGCTTATCGAGACCGCCGACGGTATCCAGTTCTTTCAAGACCTGGGGACTGCGATGCGGCGGGTTGCCCATCAGCATACGATAGAGAATAGCTCCCAGGGCATAGATGTCCCAACGTACATCCGGCACGGCTTTCAGGTGGGCCTGTTCCGGTGCCATGTAGAAGAGGGTTCCCAGGGCCGGGGTTTGTTCATGGGAGAGTCGTGATTGTCCAAAATCGGCCAGGCGCGGCTTGTGGTCCTGGTCGAGAAGGATGTTGGCAGGCTTGAGGTCGCAGTGTAGCACTCCCTTGTTGTGGGCGTGCATCAAGCCGATGGCCATTTCGCGGAAGATTTCCACGGCTTCGGAAGCCTCCAGCGTCTGTCGCTTTTTCAGGTAATCTTCCAGCGATCCATTCTCCACGTATTCCATTACGTAGTAAGGTGGTTCGCCGTCCCAGCCCACGTCCAGCAGTTGGACGACGTACCGGTCGGCCGACAGGAACACCAGTTTTTCGACTTCCCGAGAGAGTAAGGACCAATCGACTCCACCGGAATGGAGGTAGAATTTGACGGCGACCTGTCGGCCCGTATTTTGATCCGTACCGACCCAGACCTCGCCATAGGCACCGCTACCGAGAAACCTTTCCAGTTGGTAGCCCGGGACGGTCGCCGGAGGTTGCGACTTTTGCAGGCTTAACTGCTGGGCCTGGCGCTGGTCTTCACCGCTTTGCCGATGCGTGAATTCAGAGCTCATGGAGAAGGATCCTGGTCGTCTGGGCCCATGCTGGGAGAGGTACAGTCGTCTATGTTAGCCGGTTTGATTCGTGGTCTGCAAGGATCCAATTCCCAGCGTTCGTAGCTGTTGAGCTCTGTCCGGAACGTTTAGAATTGTAGCAGCTGTTGACCAGGTAAGATCTATATTTTCTGATTTCAAAAAGGTGACCATTCCGTGTCTGTTTTATCTGCGTTTGATCGATCCTCCGTGCCTGTTGATGGTATTGGGCGTTTCATGGTGCCTTTGCCGGTCACCGTGATATTACTGCTGGCGGGAGTTTGCTTCCAGCTGTCCGGGTCCTCCCCGGCGGCTGGGCAGGACCCGCCCCTGGACGGGAACGAGGGGCGTGACTTGTTGCTGCGGAACTTTCGGCCGGTGCCAACCCTGAAAGTCCCCCGGCACCTGCTCAAGAAGGCCCGCTATCCCGTGGTGGATATTCATACCCACTTTTTTCATCGCCTGAAGCATTCGGCAGATCAGTTGGATCATTTTGTCGAGTTAATGAATCGTCATAATATCGCCGTCTGTGCCAGCCTCGATGGACGCCTCGGAGAGACGTTTACCGAGCACCGCAAGTATTTGTGGACACGATACCAGGATCGGTTCCTGATCTTTGTGAACGTGGACTGGATGGGATCCGGTAATCGCGAGAAACCGGAAACCTGGGATTGTCAGCGTCCTGGTTTTGCTCGTCGCGTGGTGGAGCAACTGGCCGAGGCCAGGAAACAGGGTGCCAGTGGACTGAAACTGTTCAAGCAGTTTGGGCTCGGTTATCGTAATCCGGATGGTACGCTGTTGCGGATTGACGACCCACGCTGGGATCCGATCTGGAAGGCATGTGGTACGTTGGGATTTCCCGTGCTGGTTCACACGGCTGATCCGATCGCCTTCTTTCATCCGATCGATGCTGCCAATGAGCGGTGGGAAGAATTGTCACGGCATCCGGAATGGAGTTTTCCGGCAGACAAGTTTCCCTCGCGCGGCCAGTTGCTGGCCGCCCGTAACCGGGTTATCGCTCGCCATCCCGGCACTATCTTTATCGGGGCCCACATGGCTAATTCCCCGGAAGACCTGGCAACGGTCGCCCGGTGGTTGGATCGGTATCCCAATCTGTATGTCGAGCCGGCATCGCGAATCGGGGAACTGGGGCGGCAGCCCTACACCGCACGCAAGTTCTGTATCAAGTATGCCGACAGAATTCTTTTTGGCACCGATGGTCCCTGGCCGGAAAAACGACTGACGTATTATTGGCGGTTTTTTGAGACGCTCGATGAGTACTTTCCGTACTCGGAAAAACCTTTTCCGCCGCAAGGTTTCTGGCGGATTTACGGGATCGGTTTGCCGGACGCCGTCTTGCGAAAGATTTACCATGAAAATGCCATTCGGTTGATTCCCGGTTTAAAACAGCGGGTCGAGCGATTTTCCCAACGCGACCGCTAGAAGTGGGTAAATCACTGACTGGGATCGCGGTCGGCTAGCACGTTCCCAGCGGCTGGCCACTGACTGACATTGCGAGTCCTTCCCGCTTTCACTAAAATCCTGCGGTCGTTTGGTTTAACGAAAATAGGCAGGGTTCCGATGAGCCGTGTTTCCAGAAGGGTGCAGCGGTCCCAACCAGGCGCTGAACTTGAGTTCAAGTGATGAATGATTCCCCAGAAAATCCGGAAGTAGAAGAAGATCGAGGTGCCCTGGTGGCATCGCGTCGAGACAAGTTGCGCAAGCTTCGTGAGCGGGGTATTGATCCCTGGGGCGGACGGTTTGATGACCGAACCTGGATTCGGGATATCCGCGCGGCCACGGACGAGATCAAGTTTCGCATCGAAGATGGCACGGAAGTCTCCTTGCCTGATATCGAGAGCCTGACGGCAGATGGTGAGCGATTTGATATGCGGCAGTGGCGTTCCGAGCAGGGGCCTGGTGAAGAAATTGGTCCACAGGTTCGAGCAGCCGGTCGTATTCATTTGCAGCGAGACAAGGGTAAGCTGCGGTTCATTGATATCCAGGACTGGACGGGTCGCATCCAGATTTTTATTGGCCAACGCCAGGTAGGAGAGGACGATTTCGAGTTGGCAGGGTTGTTTGACCTGGGTGACTTGATTGGTGTGGATGGTCGCCTGGGCCGTACGAACACGGGTGAGTTAACAATTTTTGCGGAGCGTTTACACTTTCTTACCAAGTCGCTCGAACCGCCTCCAGCGAAACACGTGGGGTTGGTGGATGCCGAGTTGCGGCAGCGTCGACGATACCTGGACCTGGCTTACAATGAAGGCGTACTGGAACGTTTTCGTCGTCGTACTGAGATCGTTCGCTCTATCCGGGAAACGCTTTGCCAGCAGGATTTCTGTGAAATCGAGGGACCGACATTACATTCGATTGCTGGTGGCGCAGCGGCACGTCCGTTTACCACGACTCATAATGCCCTGGGGATTGATCTGTACATGCGGATTGCCCTGGAGCTGCACCTGAAACGATTGCTGGTAGGTGGCATGGAACGGGTTTTCGAACTGGGCCGTGTCTATCGTAACGAGGGCATCAGTCCGCGTCACAATCCTGAATTCACGATGCTCGAGGTCTACCAGGCCTACGGGGATTACGAGAGCATGATGCGGTTGACGGAGAAAATGATCGTCGACGCGATCGATGCAATCGGCTTGTCATACCAGCTGCCGTGGGGAGAAGGCGTGATTGATTTTACTCCTCCCTTTGCCCAGCGTACTTACGATGAATTATTCCAGGAACATACGGGTGTGGATCCGACCGATGCAGAGCAAGTGCAGCAATATGCCGCGAAGCTCGGGATCGAGACGGTCGGACGTCACGCGGACGTGATCAAGAACGATGTGTTTGAAGAAAAGGTCGAGGATTCCCTGGAGGGCCCTGTCTTCGTGATTGATTACCCGGCCAGCATTTGCCCGCTAACCAAGCGTAAACGGGATCAGCCGGAGATTGCCGAGCGTTTCGAGCTGTTCGTCAAGGGCATGGAGATTGCCAATGCCTACACGGAGTTAAATGACCCGGACCTCCAGGAAGAGTTATTCAAGACCCAGTTGGCCGGCATGTCCGAGGAAGATTCAATGGCTCGCATGGATCATGATTTTATTCGAGCCCTGCGGCATGGTATGCCTCCGGCTGGCGGCCTGGGGGTAGGTATCGATCGTCTTGTCATGCTGTTGACCAACAGCCAGACGATTCGTGAAGTTATTTTGTTTCCCTTGTTGCGACCGGAGTCAGCCGGATAAAAGTAAACGGACCGCCTGGTGAGTCCGCGGAGTGTACTGGCCAGGTAGCGTGGATGATCGAGATATTTACATGGTTGCCGAAGGATTGGCCTGATGTACAAACTATTGCTTGCCTGGCGTTACCTGCGAACGCGGTACATCGCGTTGGCCTCAGTTATTAGTGTTACGCTGGGCGTGGCGACACTGATCGTGGTCAATAGCGTGATGGCTGGTTTCACGCAGGAGATGTACAAACGTTTGCACGGTATCCTCTCGGACGTGGTGGTCGAGAGCCATGACCTGAACGGGTTACCCGATCCCGACTGGCACATGGAGCAGATTCGACAGGTTATCCCTGACGAGTTGGAAGGCATGACGGCCTCGGTACAGGTGCCGGCCATGTTGAATTTTCAGTACAACGGTAACTGGATCACGCGCCAGGTCCAGTTGATTGGCGTGGACCCTGAGACGTATGCCCAGGTCTCTGACTTTGGGAAGTACCTGTTGCATCCGGAGAATCGCGCCAAGATGAGTTTTGCCTTGCGCGAGGATGGTTACGCGCCGCTCAAAAAAGATTTTCCGGTTGCCGGTTGGAAATGGCGTCGCGCCAGGGCCATGCATGAAAAGGCCTTGTTGGAACAACAGCAGCTCCAGGTACAACAGCAACGCCGCATCCAGGAGCAGCAGGCAACAACCGGTGGCAACGGAGATGTCACGACACCCGGTACCGGCAACACGGATCCGCCGGCTTCCCCCTTTCCACTGGTCAATCCAGGAGCCGGGGAAAACACGCCGGATGCTACGGATGGGATTCCACCTGTTCCCTACGGGCAACCGTTGTCGGAAGAAGCAGGAATCGTTTTTGATGCATCCCGCGAACAGCATAGCGGGATCATCCTCGGGATTGCCTTGTGCAGTGTGCGGCACCGGGACCCAGATGGAACGGTGCGAGACCATTTTCTCTGTCGTCCCGGAGATGATGTGCAACTGACCTTGCCCAATTCCGGTCGTCCTCCAAAAGCGGTTAGTAATCGTTTCACCACGGTGGACCTTTACGAGAGTGGTATGAGTGAGTACGACTCCAAGCTGGCCTTTATTCCGCTGGACGAAATGCAGCACATGCGTGGTATGATCGATCATAGCCGCGGGATTGCCAGCGTGACCTCGATCCAGATTAAGTTGAAGCCGGGAACTGATCTGAATGCAGTGCGAGACCGTTTGCAGGAGCGTTTTCCGGTCCAGCAATTTGGTTATCGTATTCAAACTTGGCGTGACATGCAGGGTCCCTTGCTGAGTGCCGTGCAACTGGAAACGACAATCCTCAATATCCTCTTGTTCCTGATTATCGCAGTTGCCGGTTTTGGTATCCTGGCCACTTTCTTCATGATCGTCGTGGAAAAAACACGTGATATCGGTGTCCTTAAATCGCTCGGCGCACCCAGTGGTGGTGTGATGAGCATTTTTCTGAGTTATGGGTTTTGCCTGGGGGTGGTCGGGTCCGGGGTCGGTTTGATCCTGGGATTGGTCCTGGTGGTCAATATCAACGATATTGCCGCCGGGTTGGAGTACCTGACGGGGCGTGAGGTGTTTGATCCAACGGTTTACTACTTTCAGTCGATTCCCACGATCATCGAGCCCTGGACGATTGTCCTGGTGGTGGTTGGAGCCGTGGGCATCGCGGTCTTGGCCAGTATTCTGCCGGCCAGGCATGCTGCCCGACTGCATCCCGTGGAGGCCTTGCGCTATGAGTAGTTCTTCCCACTTGCCGGCCAGTCCTGTCCCGTCCCTGGAGATCGGGCGTTATCAACGGGAGCAGTCGCTGGGCGCGGTTTCTGCGGCGGACGTGGAAGATCCGGCACCGCTGGCGATGGCGGCTTACGGGTTGGTAAAGAATTATCGTAAGGGCAAGTTGCAGGTTAACGTCTTGCAGAGTGTCGACTTCGAAATCCGCCAGGGAGAGTTCCAGGCCATCATCGGTCAGAGTGGTTCAGGGAAAAGTACACTGTTGCACCTGCTGGCGACCCTGGATGAAGCAGACGAGGGTGAGATTTTTTTCGAAGGCAACCGTATTGATAATCTATCGGCTGCATCCCGGGATATTCTTCGTAATCGTTACCTGGGGATGGTGTTCCAGTTTTATCACCTGTTGCCGGAATTAAACATGCTGGAAAACGTCCTCATGCCCTTGATGATTCGGTATGGTGTTTTCCGTTACTGGAGCCAGAAACGGGCTAATACGAAACGGGCTAAGTACCTGCTGGACCTGGTTGGCTTGTCTCATCGTCTGACCCACAAACCACGACAATTGTCCGGTGGTGAAATGCAGCGAGCCGCGATTGCACGGGCTTTGATTGCGAATCCCAGGGTGTTACTGGCGGACGAACCCACGGGAAATCTTGATCGCAAGACGGGTGCTGATATCATGGAGATTCTGCGCTGCTTGAACCAGGAGCAGAAGCTCACTATAGTCATGGTGACACACGATCATACCATTGCCAGACAGGCGGATCAGACGGTCCAACTGGTAGAGGGTCGGATGGAGTCGTGTTCGTCTCATGACGTCTAGAGAGCGATTTGTTTCTGCCCAGGTTAAGTCTGCAACATGTCTCTGAAAGTGAATATCAACGGTACTCTCTATGCCAAGGAGAATGCCATGATCAGTGTCTATGATCATGGCCTGCTTTACGGGGATGGTGTATTCGAAGGAATACGCAGTTACGGAGGCCAGGTGTTTCGATTGCAGGAACACCTGGATCGATTGTGGGAATCAGCAAAGGCCATCTGGCTGGAAATCCCGGCCAGCAAGGAAGAACTGGCCCAGTCCGTGATCGCCACCCTGGTTGCTAATGACATCCAGGATGGATACATTCGCCTGATCGTGACCCGCGGAGCAGGGACGCTGGGGCTGGATCCGAATCGAACCAGCGACCCCCAGGTGATTATTATTACTGATCGTATTACCCTGTACCCGGACGAGTATTATCAGAACGGTTTGAAAATCGTGACGGTAGCAACTCGCAGGAATCATCCGGATGCGCTTAGTCCGCGTATCAAGTCACTGAACTACCTGAATAATATCCTGGCCAAGATTGAAGGTCTGCAGGCAGGTTGTGTTGAAGCGTTGATGTTGAACCACCGGGACGAAGTGGCCGAGTGTACCGGCGATAATATTTTCCTGGTCAAGGCCGGGGTGCTGGCTACCCCGTCCACCGATGCCGGTATCCTGGAAGGGATTACACGCCAGGCAGTGATTGAACTGGCCGTGGAAGCAGGAACAGAAGTCCAGGAACGGACCTTGTTGATGGAAGATATCTACGGAGCGGACGAATGTTTCTTGACCGGTAGTGCAGCTGAGGTCGTACCCGTGGTGCAGGTGGATGAACGCCAGATCGGGGATGGCATGCCAGGTCCTCTCACGCGTGACTTGATGAAACGCTTCCGGGCGCTGGTGAATCCTGCTGTTTCCTGACAGGAAAACCTTCTTTCCGGGCTGAAACAACTCCTTTCGGCTTAATTGCCCTTGCAGTGACCGTACTGCATTTGCAAAATACCACCTCGCCTTTTGTTTCTTTTTGTTGCTAACTTTAGCAAGCAGCTCCTGGAAGCTGCGTGGTCAGGTTCAATGCGATCGGATATTCCTGCCTTGCCGAGACCAGTCCCTATGGGCTGGATGGTGTGCCTCTTGTTCCAGGTAATGGCCGTATCATTACCTGCCCAGGAGCTGATTGGCGACCTGGAAACAAGACGGTTACCGGCGATTGATATTCCGGTCGATGTTCCGGCGGAAGCGGCGTGGCTTAAACCGGTCGAGGAGATACCCGTGCCGGTCAAGGAAAAATTCTGGGCCGGAGACCTGGAACTGGGTATCAACGGTAGCGAGGGAAATTCGGTCAGTTTTAATCTCCACGCCGGCGTCGACCTGGATTTCCAAACGCCTGGTGGTGTCCTGGAAATCGATCTTGATTATTCCAAGGTGACATCAGACCACGTCCAGATTCGCCACCAGGCCCTGCTGGATTTGGAACACAAGTGGCTGACCACAACCCCCTTGAGTTGTTTTGCTCAGTTTGGTTTTGATTACGACGAATTCAAGTCATTTGATTCGCGTATCAGTGCCAACGGGGGTGCAGAATACGATTTTATTAAAACGGACCTGACCCGCTGGGCCGGCCGTTTTGGTGCAGGATTTTCTCGCGAGTTAGGTGGACCGGTTAACGCGATGGTACCGGAAGCTCTGTTTGGCCTGAACGTCAAGCGACAACTCACGCTGCGTCAGCACCTGGAGATGGCAGTCGAGTACCTGCCGGACTGGGGTGATTTTCGGAAGTTCCGTCTGGAGACGGATGCCGGCTGGGAAATCACGCTCGACGAAGAAAAAAATCTGAGCCTGAAATTCGAACTCAATGACCGGTATGACAACACGCCCATCGGGCTGCGACCCAATGATCTCACCTACGTGGCCCTGTTAGCCTGGAAACTGTAGTTTTCGCAGGGGGTCCATTTATTTTGCAGGGGTCGGCTGGTAATTCTCATCACGCGCAAAGAACATCATGTGTTGCCATGGTAGCTTGTCATATTCCTTGACCAGCTTGAAACCGTTGGGTGGAAACTCCTTCATGATTTGCTTCTTGCTCATCTTGTGCAGCAACTTGATGGGTACTTTCGGGTCCTCGCTGCGGTATTCCAGCAAGGCGACCAGGCCAGTTGGTGAAAGTGATTCACGGATCGCTTTCAACATGGGTTCCGGGTGCGAGAATTCGTGATAGACATCGACCAGCAGGACCAGGTCAACCTGGTTTTTGGGCAGCCGGGGATCATGGAGGGAACCGAGAATGGGAGTGATATTGTTAATGTTCTTTTGTTCCATGCGATCTCGCAGGAACTTCAACATCTCGGGTTGAATGTCAACTCCCAGGACCTGCCCCCGTGGACCGACCATCTTGGCCAATTGCAGGGCGTAAAAGCCGTTACCACATCCCATGTCGCAGACGGTCATGCCTGGTTTGATTCCCAGGTTGGCCAGCATGATTGAGCAGCGTTCCTCTCGCTCACGTTCATTACGGATTAACCACTCGGCACCCTTGTAGTGCATGGTCATGGCGACGCGACGTCCCTTGTAGATCGCCACGGCTTCCGGGATTCCATTACGTGTACTGAAAACGCTTGCTCCCGGACGATCCTGCGCGGCCAGGGAGGCAGGTGCAATGGTTGCGGCGACCAGCAGTCCGCAGGTGAGGGTTCCCAGCATGAAACCTGCCCATGTGCGCGTGAAACAGACCTTGGCAATCGATGAATATCGCGTTGACATGCAATCAAATCTCCTGCGGGTGTGGTGAATAAGACCTGGTGCTGATACCAGGTTCGGTGCCCTGCTCCGGGGTTAAGGAGCCTTATCATTGTAACGGCTGAAGGGTGAAATACAGCCATTTCTTTAAGCTAAGTTAGGGCTTTTAAATCGTGAGTAGTGGCTGGCCAAGTCCCTGTGGGCTCGCTAAATTGAACCTGCTCTCCCTGGTCCAGTTGGACTGCCTCGCTGGCACGTCGCTGCCCAGGAGAACGATTTCCACCCTTGCCCAGGAGAACATCGGTAATGGCTCCAACCAATCGACGAAAGTTTCTTGGCCTTTGTGCTGCGACAGTCACCAGCTTGGCCAGTGGTCAACGAAATTTCCTGCAGGCAGCCAATGCAGCAGGTGAAGACATGTTCTTTGGATTGGTGACATACCAGTGGGGCAAGGACTGGGACTTGCCGACACTGCTGAAAAATTGTGAAAAGGCGGCCGTTTTAGGTGTTGAATTGCGAACGACTCACGCACATGGAGTGGAGACGAGTCTGACGGCTAAACAACGCCAGGAAGTGCAAAAGCGATTTGGTGACAGCCCGGTTGTGCTCGCCGGTTTGGGGAGCAATGAGCGTTTTGATAATCCCGATCCGGCTGTTGTGAAGCGGGCCCTTGAAGCGACCAAGAAGTTCCTGGTTTTAAGTCATGACGTGGGCAGTACAGGCGTCAAGGTGAAACCGGACCGGTTTCATCCCGATGTCCCTCGAGAAAAAACGATTGCACAGATTGGCAAGGCCCTCCATACACTGGGCGATTTTGCATCTGGTTATGGCCAGAAGGTGCGGCTGGAAGTGCACGGGCAGTGTGCCGAGTTGCCCACGATCAAAGCGATCATGGCTGCAGCGGATCATGATAACGTGGTCCTGTGCTGGAATTCCAACGCCCAGGATTTAGAGGGGAAGGGCCTGGCAGCCAACTTTAAGCTGGTCCAGGAACACCTTGGCAGCACGGTGCACGTTCGTGAGCTCCAGAGTCCGGATTATCCTTATGCGACACTAATTAAATTGCTTGTGAAGGCCAAATACGCGGGTTGGGTGATGCTGGAGGCGAGTAGCCAGCCTAAGGATCGAGTTGCCGCGCTGGCCGCCCAAGGGCGCTTGTTTCGAAACCTGGTCAAGAATGCACAGGCCGAGAATCCGAAACGTAAATAAGATTGACGCTCAAGGGCCAGTTAATACGGGCGTCGTGGCATGACCCGGGGATAGGGAGGGATTTCCGTATCCGGCAGCGGCTGCAGAAATTCTCTTTGCCAGTCTTTTCGTTCTTCGGCGCTGGCGTAATAACGCAGCCATGTTTCCGGCCGTTCGGCCATGTCTAGGCAGTGCCAGTGGAGATAATTCTTTGACAGGTTGACCTGCTTTTCAGGCGAGGTCAGGATGTCGCGGTACAGCAGGCAATAGAGTTCGTGGTCCGAAAGATGATCGGTAAATTCGAGTACGATCTTTGCTTCGTAGAGCTGGTGAATGGTCTCCCACAGTAACCGATGCAGCTGGTCCTCGTTGAGCAGGTCTGGATGTGGCAAGATCAGTTCCGGTTTAAACCACTGGCTGATGGGCAGCACGGGGGCCCGTTCCCAGGCCAGCATGGAAGCCAGGAATTCATTCTCCTCAGGTGTCGACATCCGGCTGGCATTGACCAGGTCAATCGATTCGTCCAGGAATGGCTCGAGTTCATCTCGTAGACGCGCATTGAGCAACAGGTGATCAATGTCGTCGGGGTTTGTGGGTGAGTAATTCATGGTGTCTGGTCAGTTTTTCTAATGGGAATCCCGTTTTTGGATCCAGTGGTCTGGGTCACGGTGAAGGTCTTGCCCATGGGTCCGAATTTACCAGCAATAAGTGCTTCTACAAGAGGCCTAAGACTTGTTTTAGCAGTAACTTAGCAGAAAGCACGTGGCCTCTTCGGCGTGACCGCTACGACCGCAAAACATGCGTCAACTAATCGGAATGACCGACAGGAGTTAACCGTTTGCGCGGGCGTAGAATCGATTTCGAGTTGCCGGCAGGCTAGCTGCCAGAGGAGGGGTCGCCAGGGCCGTTCCTGGCCGTTGGCTTTTCCAGGGCGATAATTTTTTGCAGGCGACGAGCATGACGCCCTGCATCGAACGGGGTATCGAGCCAGATTCGGACCAGCATGTCGGTTTGCGTTTCACTATCAAGGTCATTGGCAGGCAGGCAGAGTACGTTTAGATCATTGTGTCGTCGACTTACCTCGGCGGTTTCGGAATTACCACAAGGAGCAGCACGTACACCGAAAAACTTGTTGGCCGTGATGGCCATGCCGATGCCCGTTCCGCAAATCAGGATGCCGCGGTCGACCTGCTCCTGGGAAACCTGGCTCCCCACGGCCGATGCGATGTCCGGATAATCAATGCTTTCTTCACTGTCGGTGCCTACATCCACCACCTCGTGATCCCACTGGGCCAATACCTGGGCCAGGTGAGTCTTGAGGGAAAACCCCCGGTGATCACTCCCGATCGCAATGCGCATGCGTCGACCTTTCTCTGTTAAATGATTTCAGGGCTGTTGGGAAAATCGAGGTCCGGTATCCATTGGCCGAGTTGCTCGTCAAGTTGCGTGGCACATTGCTGGTAAACTTCCGATGAGCCTCCGATCGGATCGCTGATGTCCGAGTTGTCGCGGGCCAGTAGGTGGGTTCGGTCAGCCGCCTCGGGCCAGCGCGCGACGATTGCCTGTCGATGGGAGCGGGTCATCGTCAGGACCAGGTCCGCGACTTTTACCAGGCGATCGGTGATCGGTTGGGACTCGTGCCCGGATAGATTGATGCCCTGGTGGGAAACCGTCTCCACGGCCTCGCTGCTGGCAGGAAAACCGACGCCAGCCGCCAGTCCGGCTGATGCGATGAGGATGCTCTGCTCTTCCAGTTCCTGTGGTTCGCAACCTCGTAACTGGCTGACCTTCTGCTGTAACAAAGCTTCTGCCATCGGGCTGCGACAGGTGTTGCCGGT
>JAYGDH010000374.1:0-24437 GCA_046583055.1 Pirellulaceae bacterium
TGAAATCGGTGTTGAAGAAGTTCATACCGTTGTCGAAGAGGCCATCGTTCCTATCGTTCCGTGAATATGTCTGACGAAGTTTCTACAGAACTGCCTGTCACTGTTTCCTTTCCGTCTCCTGGCGTGGTCGTGGGCTTGCTCTTGATCATGCTGTTGGCCGCGACGCTGAGGGCACAACACGTGAGCGATCCGCTTTGGTTGGATGAACTTCATACGGCCTGGGTTGTTGAAGATGGTATCGGTGATGTTGCTGGACGGGCGGCAGCCGGGAACTAGGGTCCCGTTTTCTACTATGCCCAGTGGCTTGTTGGTCGGATGGGTGAAAGCAGCGTATTTACGTATCGTTGCCTGAGTCTCGTGGCGGGATTGCTGCTGGTCCCCGTCGTGTTCCTGGTGGTTCGGGAAGCCTGTGCTAGTTCCTGGGCCGGCTGGCTGGCGGCCGTGATGGTGAGCATGGATCGTTTCAGCGTGATTTTTTCGTGCGAGGCTCGCCCTTATGCATGGGTTCAACTGGTGGCCGTGATTCACCTTTACCTGGGGTGGCAGTACCTGTTGCGAGCCAAGACAGTAACCTGTCGTCTGCCCGGATGGGTGCGTGTGAGTTGGGTAGCCAGTGGTTCGTTGTTGTTCTATTTGCATTACGCCGCGGCCTTGATCCTGGTAGCTGAGATCGTTGCCTGGCTGGTATTGCTGACGACCGGTTTTCGTGCTGGATCTTCAAGGTACGCCGTCAGGAAACTGGATCTGCTGATGCTGGTGTTGGCCTGCTCCCCTGCCCTGCCCCAACTTTTGTTGATCAGTCAGCGACGGGGAGCCTGGGCAGAATTTGTACCGGTGCCAGGTGTTCTCGACTTGCTGACACTGTTGCCATTACTGGCCTACGTGGTATTGCCTTTCATGGTCAGGCTGCTGGTGACCTGGCGTGGTGGAAATCCGGCGCGCAACTCGGGAGATGCCGCCTGGTGGATGCTGCTGGCTTGCGGTCTCCTGGTTCCCGTGTTGATTGCCTGGTCCAGTACGGTCAGCGGCGTGGCGGCACTTTACTGGCCTCGTTACTTGATCGCTTCGTCCACGCTCGCGATTTTAATCGGCGCTGCATTAGTCAGCAGTCTACCGGGATTGAGAAGGCGTTGGGCCACCACGCTGGTGCTGCTGGCAACGGTTCTCTTGACCGAATCGGCGATCAGTTTTTCAGGAGTCATGCCAGCAAGAATGGCCTGGCCAGGATTCTTAAACCGTTCGGGTGTATTGCCCCGGGAGGAGGACTGGCAGGCGTTGGTGTCCCATGTCAATGAACGTGATCCGCGGGGAAATTGGCCGGTTTTTCTGGTGGCGGACTTGATCGAGGATCGGCAACTTGGCAATTCTCAACCGCGATCTCTCGGGCGATCGATTGGTCTTGAGGAGTATTGCCTGTTCCCGGTTCAGGGATGTTACCGGTTGCGTGATTCCTCGCAGCCGATCGTTCCCCTGGCAAGCGTGCCACCGTCGCTGCCCGGTGCCCACCTGCAAAGTCTCCTGGAGGCTCGTGGTGGGTGGTTTATTGTGCGAGGCAGTTCCGCTCGGATCATGGCCTGGCAACGGGTCGTTGAGGATGTCTCGCTTCGAACGGGGCCTGGGCAGGCGGTTCAGTTGCAGTGGTTTGGGCGTTTGGCACTGATCCGGTTGCAGCAGTTGAATGATTAGCTGCGACTAGCGATTGTTCTGAGTATTGCCCAGTTGGGATCGAGCTTGGTCCAGTTCTTTTCGGCTGGATTTCAATTGCTTGATGATGCTCTGTAGCTTTTCAGCGTCCTTGGTATCGATCTTGAGTTGCCTGGTCGCTTCTTCCAGTTCCTTGATCGACTTGTCCAACTCCTTGTGCGCCTTGCCAAGAGACTGCCTGGCCTGTTGAGGGATCAGCCCGGGCGGTAGCCGAAAACCCGGAATGGGAGGCAGTTGATTTTGTCCCGGGATCAGGGGGATGGCCTGCTGCAGATTGGGCAGCTGGATCTTGAAATTGGGCTGCTTTGTATATTTCTCGTAGAGCTTGTGGGCCTCGGGATGCTTCTTGGACAGTTCGTCGGCATTCTTGGCTTCGTATTTCTTGGTGGTTTCTTTACCGTCCTTCTTTTCGGTGACTTCTAGCTTAATGCCGATACCAGGTCCTTCCTTGATCGTGACCTTGAGGTCATTTTCCACGACCTCGATTTCCTTGACACCGTTGACCTGCTTGATACGAATACGTTGGTTGCCAGCCACTCCGGCCTGTACCCGGATCTGGATTGGTCCGCCAAAAATACGGATGCGTCCCGCGGGTGGAGCTTCTGGTTCCGGGGGTGCCGGCGGGTTGAGAACCTGCTGGGCCTGCCGTGCTGCGCTGGCCTGGGTGCCAGTTGCAATGGTTTCCAGGCCAGCTCGTGCTGCCTGGCGGGTTTCCTGATCATTTGATTCGAGATATTTCCTGAGGATATTGATAGCCCGCATCGTGACTTCACGTTGACTGCCCATGGCAGCTTCGGTCAGTGGGGCAATTGCGGCACGGCCGAATTCGGCAAGTTTGCGACTGGCCGTTTCGCGTTCATTGAATCGTCCGGACTTTAGCTGTTCAATGGTCTTGCCAATTTCAGCAGCTTGTTCCTGGTTTTCCGGAGTAGCTGCCATCAGGGGTTGCAATGGTCCACTGCAGATGGCACTGAACGCGATACAAAGGGTGGCAAGGTAGAGAGTCCGAAGTCCGGGGGAGAATGCCAGTGATCGCATGGAAGTCACTCCGATTCAAAGAAACGTTTCTGCACGAGTCCGGGACTGGTGCAGATGAATGCCGATCCATGGCATGGATGAGGTTCCGTGAGGCCAGTAGCGAAGGGCCCTGATCTCACTAGGAATCGTAGCTTATTAAGATGTTGAGTGCAGGGGGTGGAATTGATTTTGTTAGGTTTTTCCAGATATACCGTCAGTAACGGCCTTGCTTGCGTTCCCTCGAGGGTAGAACTTCCAGGCAGGTGGTCCACCAGCCAGTCAAAATCGTTTCAATGAATTCATCCGGCAATCTTTCCTCTTTCATTTCCCGGGCTAAGCGCTGGTGATCGTATTCAATGGGGATGAATTGAACCTGCAGGTCCTGGGCAGAGTGAGCTTCCAGTAACGTGTACCAGACCGCGGTGGCGCCATTGTTTTCCGGTCGTCCCAGCACGCCCACGTTGACAAACCAGCGCGGTCCGTCAAGTTGGCGTTGCCATTTAATGCCGGTGTGCGTGGTTGTAATAATATCGACTTCGCTCTGGCGAACCAGGTGATCGAGGAAATGCGATGAGGTCGTCGATTCCCAGAGGAATTCATTGACACGCCGTGGGCTACCGTGACAGAGCAGTAACTGGAAGGGTCCCAGGGGCAGTTGCAGCTGGTCGGGCAGGTCCCGTAGAAAATCACGGTTTTGCCGGGAAGTATTCGCCAGGGTGTAATCGTAACTAACCTGGGCATAGTAGTTGTCTTTCGGGTCGGTGTAACCGCACTGGCAGTCATCGAGGCCATGGCCAATGGAATGGTCGTAGTTACCCTGGATGCATTGGACCTGGTATTTTTCCAGCAGGGGGAAAATACGATCCGGATAGGGTCCGAAACCTCCCAGGTCACCAAGGCAGTAAATGGCATCGACGCCACGCCGTGAGACATCTCGAAGCGCAGCCTCGAGTGCCAGGTGATTGCTGTAGATTCCGCCGAGGCAGGCGATTCGTGAAATCATGGGGATCCGGGATCCGGAATTTTTCGGGCAGGGGTCGATGGGCTCGATGGATTGGTGCAGATCGCTCCGTACTGGTAGCAGGTGTAGCAGGCGCCATGGGCCAACGTAAAGGGTTGATCTGCTTCCTCTAACGATTGGCCCAGCAGTGAATCCGGGGCTTCGATCAGGATCGGGCAAACGTGAACACCCTGGTCGGTCACGATGCGGCTGTGATGACATACGAACTGGTCAAGATCGTAGTCAGTCAGCATCTGGGCGGTGATTCGTTCCGTGTCCCGGTATCCATGTGTGCGTTGTTCCTCGGCACCAATTTGCAAGGTAGGTAGCAGCTTGATGCGCGGTCGCTGGTAGCCGACCGAACCCAGGGTTTCCTTGAAGGCCTCCAGCACCTGGAGGTCCTGTGATTCCGGCCAGGTGCGAGTCGCTGTGATGATGGGAAGAAAGCCAGATTGCACGAGCTGCTGGATACCTTCAATGGCTCGCTGAAACGTACCGTTACCCCGAATGGGATCATTGGTTTCAGGTGAGTAACCGTCGATGGAGACGCGGAATTCCAATGAATAACGACTCTTGGCCTCGGCGTTTGCCAGTGTCGTGAGCCAGGAGTTCTTCAGGACCGTGGCGTTGGTCAGCACGGTGGCAGGACCGTAGCGGAGTGTAGTCGTCAGGATGGGCACCATCTCGGGATTCAGGAAGGGTTCGCCGCCGGTGAAGTAGTATTCCTTGACGCCCTGGGAGACGGATTGTTCGAGGTATTCCCGAACGGTTGCCAGGCCCAGGAAACCAAAGTTGTGATTCTTAGGGCTGCAACTTATGAAGCAATGGTGACAGGTCAGGTTGCAGACCGTCCCGGCGACCTGGAACCAGAGGTGGTCCAGGTGCTCCAGGTGGAGAACGGGATTGCCGGGATGCTCCTGGTTGGCAGTCACAAACAGAGTCCTTGAATTTGATGTGTCGGTGAGTGGTGCGGGAATTTATGTTGCCAGGTTGCGGATGCTCTCGTAGAGATCCAGGTCATCACGTTCCCCGATCATGGTGAACAGTTGTTGGACCTGGTCCAGTCCGTGGCTGAACAGGAAATGGGGATTGCGACCGTAACTCTTGCTGCCCAGGATGTAAAAATTGGGTTCGGGGTTCATCAGGGTTTCCGGTCCGCCGCCTGCCTGCTGCAGGCAGTCCTGTGTTGCGTCTTGCAGCAGCGTCGTAGCCAGTTTCATAGGTCCGGATGTGGCATAGCATTGGTGTACGTGTAGTTCGCGAAAAATTTCATCATCCGGTCGATATCCCACGTTGGCCACGATTCGATCGACGGCCAGCTGTGCTTCTTGTGCTACTTGCGCATCGTCTGTCGGCTCCAGGTCAACGAGGAAGCCCTCGCTTGTTTCGTCCCGGGTAATGGCCTCGACGCTCATTCCTCCCACGTGGTGGACAACCGATCCGTCGGTTGCCAGCTGGTTGGCGGCCTGGACCAGTTCCGCTCGTTCCGGCAGTGAATCGCCGTTGATTTCCAGGAGAGGTCCGCAAGCGTCGCTGGCGAGGTTTCGACGTGTTAACCAGGTGACCCGGGTCTGCGGCCAGCGGACCTTGAGGTCTGCCAGTTGCGTAACAGTGGTGGCCGCAGAATATCCTGCTCCGATGACGAGGGTATGTTGGTTGCCATAGCGGGATTCGTTATCGCCGGTGAGATCAGGTATTTCATAGGTGATGTGATCGCGCAATTCGGTTTCACCACGAGCGGGTGCTCCACCGGGTCCCAGCCAGTTGGGATTTCCGTAGACGCCGGTAGTGTCAATGACCACCTGGGCAGTGGCTGTTTGAGTTTGACCATCGTTCCCCCGGAAGAGGATTCGTAAGGGTTGGTCGGCTCGTGCCGCCTTGCCGGGAAGATCGGTTTTTAGTGCACCGATTCGGGAAATGGCCAGCACCTCGGTATGGGAATGAATGTGCCCGCGCAGCAAGTCGCTTTCCGCGAGCGGTTGCAGGTAACGCTCAACCCATTCGTTGCCGGTTAGCAGGGCTGTTGGTTCGCAGGGCTGAAGGTCCGGGTGTTGGGCAGCAATGGCGGCCTGTCCGAGGGAAGAGCTGTTCATCTGAAAGGAAGTGAACATGCGAACGTGGCCCCATCGCCTGACCTGTTCCGCGGGTTCTCCACGTTCGTAAACCTGCACTGGGTAGCCCAGGTAGCGTGCGTAGAGAGCGGCTTCCAGTCCAATGGGGCCGCCACCCAGGATGGCAATCGTACGTTCAGAAGGGTTCTGCATGTTGCTATCCGCGTCCTACTCGAAAGGCTGTTAGTTCGATTTCCGGTTCCAGGCCGCGGATCAGTTGTCCCATGGTGACCGCGGTACCCGTCGAGAGATGAAGACCGCTGCGAAAATGACCGGTGGCCACGAAAGCGCCTTCTAATCCTGGAATCGGACCCAGGTAGGGAAACCCATCGAAGGTGCCGGGTCGTAATCCTGCCCACGACCGTTCGATCGTGGCTGCTTGAAGTTGGGGTAACAGGCTTTCGGCAAGTGACGTGAGTTCTTTCACAATTTGCTTCGTGGTGGACTTGTCAAACCCGACTTCTTCCTGGCAGGAACCAACCAGCAGGTGACCGTCTTTTCGTGGGACCAGGTATCGCGGGCCTTCGTTAATAATATGTTCCAGCGGTCGCTGCGGACAACGGTAAAGAACCATCTGGCCGCGAACCGGGATAATTCCATTGGCGATATTCAGTTGTTTCAGTAACTGCCCTGACCAGGCACCCGCGGTAATGCAGTAATTGCCTGCCTGGATCTCGCCCGCTGATGTCTGAACACTTTCAATCCGGTTGCCTCGAATATTAAACCCCTGGGCACTGACCTCTTCAGACAACCGGACACCCCGTTTTCGACAGGCTGCCACCAGGGCCTTGAGGTGGTCCGGGTTGCGACACTGGGATTCTGCTGGCACGAGATAAGCTGCCTTGATGGCTCCCGAGGCAGCGGTTTGGGCCAGCGCGGGTTCCTGGTCGATGAGTTCTTCGGTTGACAGGGGTAATACGTCGATCTGATCGTCCTGGAGCCAGTTGGCAAATGCGTGTAAGGCAGCGGCTTCACCACTTTGTCGAGCAAGGTAGACACCGCCACAGGCGAGGTAGCCGTTGTCGATACCGGTTTCTTCCAGCAGTTGTTGCGACCATTGCGAATGCAATGGATGGCTGAGTCCACGCAGGCGATCAATAGGATCGACCGCGGTTTCCAGGTTCGCCGGAGGCAGAATGCCGGCTCCAGCCCAGGACGCTTCCTGGCCCATCAGGGATTGATCGATGACCTGAACCTGCATGTCGTGACAGGCCAGTTCATAGGCAATCGATAAGCCAACCACTCCTCCTCCCAGGATTAAACAGTCGTGCATCGCTGATCTTTCTACGAGCTATCCGAATGATCGTGGAAATGAAAGGCTTCCAGGACCTGGGTGACGAGTTGTATGAGTGCTGGTGGCCAGGATTGTCTGTGGTCCGGTTGCTTTAGTTCGGCCTCCAGGCTGAGCAGGTCTTCCAGTTGATCGATATCATACCATTCGGCAAGAACCGCGTGACGAATGCCCAGGGAATTGAGCTTGGTGGTGGTTTGTTCAAATACCTGTCCGGACCCCCAGTCGATATCATCGAAAATGCCGGGAACGGCCTGCGAACAGCCGATCAGGTAGTAACCGCCATCGCGAGCGGGCCCGATCACGACGTCATGTTGCTGCAATTTCTCGAAGGCTGTTTCCACGATGCAAGGCGGAAGCGTGGGGCTGTCGGAACCGATCAGTACGGCTTGTTGGTACTGGGCTGCCAAGGCCGCTGTGAAATAGGACTGCATTCGTATTCCCAGGTTCCCGGTCGTTTGAGGGGCCAGTGTCCAGGAGTTTCCTGCCAGTGCTTCAAATTCAGATCGCCGCTCACGGGGCCAATAGGAAAGGACGCGCTCGGCCTGGAAAGCCTCAAACGTCTGCAGCGTGGTCCGCAGGAATTCGCGATGCAGCTGAGCGGCTGCCTGGTTACCAATCGCCTTCGCCAGTCGTGTCTTGACCAGACCGGGTTCCCAGTACTTGGCGAACAAGCCGAGTTGTCTCACGTTTGGTTCTCCAGCAGTCGTCGCAGCAGTACAGGATTGACTTCTCCACGAAATCGCTCTTTTCCACCAATCCATACGACAGGGACCAGCAGGTTATATTTCTCAAGTAGGTTTGGGTCGTTATCGATATCAACGGACCGGACGGTTACCCCATGTTGTTCCAGTGTTGTTTTGGCGACGTCGCAAAGGCAACATTCCTTGCGAGTGTAGAGGGTCGCTTCCAGTTTTATTTCAAGAGTCATGGTGTAGTCGTGGGGCACGATAATAAACAACGATGTGTGTCTGCAAGGGATTGTGTCGTTGATCCGGGGGACCGTCAATCGGGCGGCACCTGGTACCTCTCGTTGTCATGAGCTCAACCACATTGTTTGTATGTTTCCCTCCTGCGGATTTAATGGATCAGTTACACTTTTTATGCTAGAATTATCCAGTGTTTGGATTTTCTTGCGAGATTCAGTGGATGCATGTCAAGGTGTCTGTCCGATAGTGGTTTGGCCATGGTTGAACTAAGCGTCAAAAAGTTTTTTGAGTTGGTGCAGCAAAGCAAGTTGGTTGACGAGATCGATCTTGCTAAGGCGATGACTGCTTATAAGCGGAAGCATGGCAAGTTGCCTGATACCTCCCAGGAACTTGCGGAAGAGTTGATCCAACTGGAACTGCTGACCCAATGGCACTGTGACAAGCTTTTGCTTGGCAAGTACAAGGGATTCTTTCTGGGAAGATATAAACTGCTGCGGCACCTGGGAGCCGGTGGCATGAGCAGTGTCTACCTGGCAGAACATATCTTGATGCGGCAGATGCGTGCTATCAAGGTCTTGCCACGTTCGCGTGTCCATGATTCTTCTTACCTGGACCGGTTCTATCTCGAGGCCCAGGCTACGGCAGCTCTGGATCATCCGAACATCGTGCGCGCATACGATGTCGATAATGATGGAGATACTCATTACCTGGTCATGGAGTACGTGACGGGTGCTGATCTGCAAACGATTGTCAAGAAAAAGGGGCCACTGGACTTCAAGCAAGCTGCCGGTTACATCGCTCAGGCAGCGCGTGGATTGGACTATGTTCACAACGAAGGCCTGATTCACCGGGATATCAAACCGGCAAACCTGTTGGTCGACAAGGATGATATGGTCAAGGTGCTGGATCTTGGCCTGGCGCTTTTTTCAGATGACACCAAGATGGCTTCCGTGACATTGACTCACAACGAAAACATTCTTGGCACCGCAGATTACCTGGCGCCAGAACAGGCCGTCAACAGTCATAACGTGGACTCGCGAGTCGATATCTATGGGCTGGGGTGCACACTGTATTACATCTTGACCGGACACGCTCCCTTTCCTGAGGGATCGTTGGCCCAGCGGATTGCCAAGCATCAACGGGAGATGCCTGACGATATTCGCGTCAGTCGAAAAGATTGTCCGGTGACGCTGGTTGCCATTTGTAACAAGATGATGGCCAAGAATCCCTCTCATCGCTACCAGGCTTGCGAGGAGATCAGCCAGGTTCTTTTCGACTGGGTGAATGATAAATCCGTTCTTGTCTCGACGGCACTGGTTGGGACCTTGCCGATAGACACGCCTGTAGCGGCAGCGGGAATTTCACCGATTGATCTGGGAAGCTTGAGTGATCAAGGTGAGACGGGAAACGATTCGACACTAAACATACAGTTGGACGAACTGCCCAGTATCAGTGACGTTGAGCAGTCGATGGAACGAGATTCCCAGGCGAGTCAGGGGACGGTGAAGGATCCTCGTCTTTCCGCAACTGCCGTGGGCCTCCAGTCAGATGATCCCAGTTCGCCAGGATCCACACCCTCAGGGGCGTCTTCGGTATCCCCGGTCGAGCAGGTCGTGGAATCTGATAGTAGTCGCATTGATCTGGGGATTGAGGTTCTCGGAGTGGGTTCTCAAGAAGAAGCTCGCAGTCGACGATTGATTGAAGTTCGTAAGCAGCGTCAGGAAGTTTCAAGCTGGCTTGTCGCTGCAGTGGTGGTAGCTGTCCTGCTGGTCGTCTCGCTCCTGGTCTACTGGGCCATGGGCGATCGTGATGTGGAGCCTGAAGTCCCTCCCGCCCGTGATACGTCGGTCGTCCCTGAACAGTCCGGGGGGCGTTGCCAGGCTTCTTCTTTGTGGGCCTTAGAACCAGGCAAGCGACAGGACCTTGCTGGATAGCCCTACGTTGCCGGTTGGTCCTTTTCGCCACTCGACCAGCGGACCGATAGGTGCAAAGAAGTCGGGCACAGTAAATCCGTTTTGCAGAAGATAGTGATGCAGCGCGGAGTCCGTTCGAGCGAAGCATTCCAGTCGCCGGGACGACATTCCAGAGAGGATCCGGTCCAGGAGAGGAATCAGCGTTTCCATGGACTGTCCATTAATACAATCCAGGCAGATGGCATTTTGCTTGCGGGTGCGGGTGCAGAGCGAGGATACCAGTTCCCCCTCCTGCCGGTGGCCAAAGAATCGGGTCGTTGGTTGGCCCAGCAATGTTGTTATCCAATCAATTCGCGAGGTGCCGAATACTTCCTGGTCAAGAGCAACGAGTGCATCCAGATCCCCGCAGCTAAGTTGGTGCGTTGCCAGGGATTCAGTTTCTGCCGCCGTGGAGAGAGGCTCTCGAGCCAGCAGGGTAAAGGATTGTCCCGGCTGAAATCGCATGAACTTGAACATCCGGTAGGAATCATTCGTGGAATGACCGACCCAGCTTTTCATTCCCTTTTTTTTCATTTGGCGTGTTGTTTCGAAATACAATTTTCGGGCCACGTGCGAGGAACGTGCGTTTGGGCAGACGATCATCATGTCGAGGTAGCCAATGTCGTCAAAATGATGAGTCGCGAAAAACCCGAGTAGTTCCTGGTCACTGCGAGCCACCAGGGCTGTCGACCGTGGTTGCGAGTGAGATGCTTCCAGGTCGGCACGAATAAAGGGCCATTCCTCGGAGTCGAAGAGTTGATCAATGGCGAGGTAATCGCGGTCCATTTCCAGGGGGATTACCTGGAATGATTTCCTGGACTTGTGCCATGACATCATGTGTTGCCTCGGATACGGCAAGAGGTATGGGCTGTTAATTTTGCTGAATGAAGGGAGTCAGGTTGGCGAATTCCTCCAGGTGAGAACCGAGGAAATGTTTTATCTGCTGAACCATGGGTTCATAGTCATGGGCCGACTGTTCCTGGACAGGTACTTCAACACCCACCTGTTGCTCGGCTGCCGCCATGATGCCGTAGAGCTGTTTTTGTAGAACCTGGTATTCCTTATCCAGGATCCCCCAGACATTGATGTCCTCTAGCGAGTAATCGTTATTCTCGTGTTCACAAAAGTGCTTGCGAGCATCGATTTCCTGGAAACGTTGAACCAATTCCAGGGCTTCCGGATGATTGAAGGACATGTAGACCAACTGGTTGTCACGTTCCAGGGCATCATGCAACTGGTGGGCAAATTCTTCGTATCCCACGAGAGCGGATTGCCACTGATCTGGCTGGTCTAGTGCTTGTACGGTGGCATGCACTGCACGATAGGCCGTGGCTGCACCGCTGGTGAGTCCAGGTGAGATTAAAGGATCAACGAAAAATGCCGCATCTCCGATCAGCATCCAGCCGTTTCCCGTTACCTGGCGAGCATGTCGACGAAACCCGGACCTGGAAGAAAAACCGGCTTGTGATTCGTAGTGATCATGAAGTAGTTCGGATCCACTTAATAACTGGTCAATGGCTGGATATCGACGTCGATAGGTTTCAAAGGCAGCTCGTGGATCGTCTCGTAAATGACGGTCTCGATCCTGTCGTAAGACCATGCCGATACTGACAATTTCCGAGCTTGGACAACCAAATTGGTCGGCCAGGTCCAGTCTTCCTGGCAACGGGTTGTCGTCCTGAAGTAAGTGATGAATCATCTGTTGCAGGTTCGTGTCGGGAGCATCCTGCCAGGAGATGATCGGGATATACCACATCCATCCCTCAGGAAAGCAGATATGCTGTGTGTATTCATCACGAGGGAATTGGGCAATTTTTGGCCACTGGTAGCTGTCCAGGCTGCGCACGTTTCGAAAATAACCCCAGACTGCACTGGTCTGAAATTGAACCTTGTCTTCTGCGTATTCCTGGACGTGACGCCCTACTACTCGGCTCGGTCCACTGGCATCTGTGACGAGCGACGCAGTTACTCGAAAGTCTCGTTGCCCGATGCGAAAAGCCACGATGCTACGCCCCATCTCCAGTACCGATTGCTGCATGTCGACGGTAGCTCCCTGGATTACAGAGATTCCCTGCCGTTTGCCATTGTCAATCAATAACTGGTCCATCACTCGACGTTCCACCTGGAAGGTTTCGTCGAATGTTTCCAGGATGTATTCAGAAGCGTCCGTTAATTCCTTGGTTCCTGTATTAACGTGGAAAAACCCCAGGCCGTTCTTGGGAAAGAATAGGCGTTGCATTACCTCGTGGCGAATCCCGACACTGCGTGCGGCCTTGCAAAACCCTGAAAGCGTACTCTCGCCGATCTTGTGCGTGGTTCGCTTATTGCGATCGAGTACGAGGATCGATGATGCAGGCCTTTGGATCTTGAGCCAGGTGGCATAGAGCATTCCAATTGGCCCTGCTCCCACGACTACCACGTCGTAGTGCTTGAGCGACTTGGCTTCCAGGGGCGACGGTTCTTCGGCAGCTTCCTTGCTAGACGGTTCGCGGATCATGCCTTGCAGGAGCCCCAGCCATTTTTCTGATTCCGGGATCATTTTTAGCAATGGTAGTAATGAGGCCATCTCGGCCATCTTGGCGACCAATTGCTGTGTGTTACTCATGTTGCTGGAGCGATCGTGGAGCCAATAGAGAATCGCGACCAGGTGCAGCATCCAGGTTAGCCTGGCGATTTGAGAAAGGTTGGCTTCATCTTCGATTCCGCACTCTCGCAGCCATTGACTTAAGACGTGAATGTTGGCTTCGCGTACGTCAGCGGCCTGGGCACTCAAGGGGCTTAAAGCCGAGTTGGGATCAATGGCTTCACGAAAGATCGCGATAATTGCTTCCCGATGTGGTTCCAGCGCTGTTAGTTTGGCCTGGAGAAAAGCCTGGAAACCGGTGTCGAGCTTGTTCTCGTTTTCAGCGAGATGTTCCTGGAAATGGTCCAGTGCCTGTTGGTTGAGTTGTCCGTAGAGGCGAAATACCAAGTGTTCCTTGGTGGGGAACTGTTTGTAGAGCTTGCTGATGCTGATGCCCAGTCTTCTTGATAACTCGCGCAGCGTACTGTTGGCGTACCCCTTTTCACTCCAGAGTGCTAGCGCAACCTCCAGGATTCGTTGGTCATCATAAGAATCGGTGGTGGTGTTGGGCATGGTGAAACCCTGGTTTGTGTGAGGGGAAGCAATGATTGAATAACAGGTGCGTTACCCGAATGTTTTTAGCGATTTTAACATATTGAGATGGGATGTGATGATGTCGATGGGCGACTTGATCTAAAGGCGAGTGAGTACTTTTGCTGGATTTAGAGCGTTATATAAGCCTGAGGTTAGAGTCTGCCTGAAGGCAAGCTGTTCCGGAATCGTCGACTTGTCTATAATCGAGCTGTATGCCAGAAGCTTGATCCGGAACGATGAATGTGGTTCCGGTGATCAGGGAAAGGCAGCGTTTTTTTTGGGGTCAGGCGACGCTTGGTGAAATGTTGTGCCAGGGTGAGCTTGAACCAGGGGTAGGTAAAGTCGGGGAGTTCGGTATGTTGCAGCGATTCATTACGGTGTTTGTAGGCGTGGCCATGGTTACCAGTGGTTGGGCTATCGAACCCCTGCTGGGGGCGCCGACCAAGGCCCAGCGGACGGAGCTTAACCTGATCAGCAGAGATTTGCTCAAGGCGGGTAACCTGTATGCCCAGGATAAATACAAGGAAAGCGGGCGGTTGATTCGTGAGGTTCAGAGCCGTCTCGAAAAACTGGCCGAGAGCAAGGATCCGGCATTGCAGCGACTGATGGCGGGCACGATCAACGGGCTGAAGAAGGCTCACGCCTTGTTGGAAATTGAGGGAGTGGAATTGCCTCCGCTGAAAATTCTCCTGGCAACAGATAAGCCTCCCATGCCTGCCAAGCCGGCAGATGGAAAAGTCAGTTTTGTAAAGCAGGTTGCGCCGGTGCTGATGTCTAAGTGCGGTCGCTGCCACGTGAATACCGCGCGCGGGATGTTCAGCATGGCCAATTTCGAGACGTTGTTGAAGGGAACTCCGGAAGGTGTGGTGATTTTTCCCAAGGATGCAGATGGCAGTCGCATCATTGAAGTGATCGAAAGCGGAGATATGCCACGTGGCGGCCTCAAGGTGACCCCGGACGAACTGTCCTTGTTGAAGAAATGGATCAACGAGGGCGCCGTGTATGACTCTCCGGATAAGCAGGCAAGCCTGGCCAGCTTGGCACCCAACACCAAGGCTGGGGAGTTTGCCAAGGTGGAGGTCATGCAGGCCACTGGTAAGGAGACGGTTAGTTTCTCTGCTGACATAGCTCCGGTCCTGGTGCAGAATTGTGTGAATTGTCACGGCCTGGCACGGCGTCCGAGTGGACGATTCGACCTCAATTCATTCCAGCGTTTGTTGCGGGGTGGAGAGAGTGGGCCTCCTGTTGTACCGGGCAAGCCGGCAGAAAGCCTGTTGATCAAGAAACTCAAGGGGACTGGTGGTGGTCAGCAAATGCCATTGCGTAAGCCACCCTTGCCCACGCCGGTGATTGCCAAGATCGAAAAGTGGATCCTCGAGGGGGCCAAGTTTGATGGTCCGGATCCAGACCAGGTCATGGGCCAGGTTGCTGCACTGGCGAAAGCGAAGCGAGGGTCTCATGACCAGTTAAGTGCCGATCGAGCCAAGTTGGCCAAGCAAAATTGGCGCTTGAGCATGTCGGGAGTACAGGCATCCGAGGTCGAGAGTAAGAACTTCCTCTTGATCAGTAACCTCGGAGAGGGACGGCTCGCGGAATTGGCAGCCACTTCTGAATCGATTGCCGTCAAGGTAGGTGAAATCCTGGCGGCTCCTGCTGGAAAACCTCTGATTAAAGGGCGTATGACGCTGTATTTCCTGCAGCAACGTTACGATTACACAGAGTTTGGGTCGATGGTGGAGAAGCGTGAAATTCCCAAGGGCTGGCGGGGACACTGGAAGTACAACGTGGTCGATGCTTATGCAGTGCTGGTGCCGCCACGAAACGATGAATACTCGGTGGATGCCTTGATAGCCCAGCAACTGGGAGCGGCTTACGTGGCCAGCCTGGGGAACATACCTGGCTGGTTCTCTGAGGGGATCGGACGTGTGCTGGCAACACGCACTGCCAAGGATGATACTCGGTCCGGCAAATGGGACCAAGCGTTGGCAACGGTCCTTGCCGGGACGAGCAAGCCAGATGCTTTCCTGGAGGGCAAACTGCCTCCCGAGGATACCAACCTGCTGGCCTATGGATTTCTCAAATACCTGATGCGTGATAGTAAGAAATTCAATACCGTCCTGGAGCAGGTGGCCGGTGGTGCCAAGTTTGCGGATGTCTTTTCTACGGTATATCGCGGTAGTCCTGACCAGATCGTGGCTGTTTGGGCAAAGAAGGCGAGTCGATCAAAGCGTTAGGTCCAGCCTTGACGATGTGGTGTTGCTTGCGGATATTGCCTCTATGCAGCTCATAGACGCCCAGACAGCCGAGTCCTACCTGCGAGATGCTGGCCAGCTGGCGGAGGTGGAAAACGTCAGGATTGAAACTCTCTCGGGCGGGGTTTCCAATTGTGTCTTGTACGTGCACCGTGATGGATCTCACGGCCCGGATTTCGTTCTAAAGCAGGCGCGTGAGCAACTCCAGGTTGAAGCTCCTTGGTTTTGCAGTCCGGAACGGGGACTGCAGGAAGTTGCGGTGCTTGAAGTTTGCCAGGGTGTCCTGGGTGACTCGGTTCACAATTCGCCCTCGGAAGGGTTGGCGATCCATGTTCCCGAGATTTTATTCCAGGATGAGAGTAATTTTGCTTATGCCATGACGGCCGCTCCGCGGGACCACGTTGTCTGGAAATCGGATCTGCTGCAATTCCAGTGTGAGCCGGCCATTGCGGCCTGTTGTGGTGACCTGTTGTCATTACTGCATGCGAAAAGCTGGCAGCATGAGGCGGTTCGTGAACGCTTGGCAAATCGCCAGTTTTTCATGGACTTGCGTATCGATCCCTATTATCGACACCTGTTGCGTTACCACCGGGACCTGGAACCTGCCATCGAATTGCTTGTCACTTCGTTAGCCGAGCATGCCTGTACGCTTGTGCATGGCGACTATAGTCCGAAGAACCTGCTGGTCCATAAAGAGGGTTGCATGCTGGTGGATTTTGAAGTCGGCCATTTTGGAGATCCGGCATTCGACGTAGGTTTTTTTCTTAGCCACCTGGTTTTGAAGGCCGTTTGGTCAGAGGCTCGCTGTGAACCGTACTGGGATTTGACCCGTGTGTTTTGGGAGGCGTACTGGGCCGGTATGGAGGCTGGGGTGCCGCAGATGGATCGAGAGAGCCTGGAGAGTCGCGCTATTTTGAATTGTGCGGCGTGTCTGTTGGCTCGCGTGGACGGCAAGAGCCCGGTGGAATACTTGACCTCGGAGGTCCACCGTGAGCATGTGCGCCAGGTGGCCCGCCGGTTACTGCTGGAGACACCGGGAACATGGTCGGATGTTGTTTCATTGGTACAGGTTAGCAGGTAGAGCAGATTATCTGGGTTATTGTGAAGTTAGGATTACATCGATGCAGAAAGATCAGGATTGGGCAATCGAGAAGGTCGTGGCGCGAGAAATTCTGGACAGTCGAGGCAAGCCGACACTGGAGGCAGAAGTCTGGTTGGCCGGTGGTTGCCGGGGGCGAGCCCAGGTGCCCTCGGGTGCGAGTACCGGGCAGTTTGAAGCCTATGAGCTCAGAGATGGTGATCCGCAGCGTTATGATGGACAGGGAGTGTTGCGGGCCGTGGCACATGTCCAGGAACAGATTGCGCCCGAGATCCAGGGACAGGATGCCCGCGGCCAGCAGGCAATCGATCAACTCTTGTTGGAGCTGGATGGGACTCCCAACAAGACACAACTGGGAGCCAATGCTTTGCTGGGAGTTTCACTGGCCACGGCTCGGGCGGCGGCTTCGGCATGTGCCCTGCCCTTGTACCGGTATCTACACGAGTTGATGGTAACACAGTATGGCGACGAGGCTGATGTGAATTCGTGGTTCGCATCACCATGTATGCCGGTTCCCATGACCAATATGATTTCCGGTGGATTGCACGCTGGGGGAAATCTGGATTTTCAAGACGTGCTGGTGATTCCGTGTGGTGCAAAACACTATTCCCAGGGCCTGGAGTGGACGGTACGGGTCTATCGCCGGTTGGGAGAACGCTTGCAGAAGGCTGGGTATGAGGGGAGGTTGGTTGGTGACGAGGGTGGTTATGGCCCTGGTTTGCCGAGTAACGTGGCTGCCGTGGAGTTTGTCGTGCAGGCGATTGAAGATGCCGGCTTGCGGCCAGGAGAGGACATGGCCATTGCCCTGGATGTGGCCGCATCTCATTTTCTACTGCCCAATGGCCAGTACCAGTTGCGTAGCGAGGACAACATTTGCCTGGACAGTGACCAGATGATCGATCGACTCGAACAATGGGTTGAGCGATTTCCGATCATCAGTATCGAAGATGGTTTGGCTGAAGATGACTGGCAGGGATGGCGCCGGTTGAACGAGCGGCTGGGAGATCGTGTGCAATTGGTAGGGGATGATTTGTTTACAACGAATCCTGACCGCGTGGCGAAGGGAATCCAGCAAGAGGCCGCCAACAGCGTGCTGGTGAAAGTCAATCAAATTGGCACCTTGACGGAGACGTTTGAAACGATGAAACGAGCACGCGAGGCTGGATTTTCTCTCGTGGTGTCTGCTCGTAGCGGTGAAACCGAAGATGATATCCTGGCAGACCTGGCGGTAGCTGCGGCCGCGGAGCAAATCAAGATAGGTTCGATTGTCCGCAGTGAACGGTTGGCAAAGTACAACCGGTTGCTTAGGATCTCGGAGTCCCTGGAAGATATCGGGAACTGATCCTGGTTCGGCGGGATGTTCGGTAGAGGTGTCCGATACCCATGCGAGGAAATGAATCGATGCAGTCTTTTATTGTAAAACGCGATGCCTGTTCTCATCACGAGATTTTCCCGGGAGTCAACATCTACACGGCAGCCGGGGAATCCATGATGCTGTCACTGGTTGAATTTGAGCCAGGTGCTGTCGTCGAGCCGCACAGCCATCCCCATGAACAGGTCGGCCTGTTAATCGAGGGCGAATTAACCTTCACGATTGGTGATCACCAGGAGACGGTTCAGCCCGGGGACATGTGGCGAATTCCGGGAGATGTTGTGCACAGTGCCGTGGCTGGTGAGGCACCGGTTAAGGCGTTGGATATCTTTCACCCGGTACGCCAGGACTACCTGTGAAGATGACCTGTTGGTCGGCTGCTATTGTACTGAGATAAACTCTGGGCATAATGAACTTCGATCAAGTTGTGTGAGGATCCTTTTCACTGTGTCGGACTCGTGATCAGGATAGAGACAGTGTTCCGGGGAAAGTAAATCTGCAGGATTGTCGTTTGACCAGGAGTAGTGATTGATGATTGTTGTCATGAAGAAAGGTGCCAGTGATGCGGAAGTACAACATATCGTTGAACGGGTGGAGTCGCTGGGCCTGAAATCTCACGTGATCCAGGGTACGGAACGAACGGTAATCGCTGCCATCGGTGAGAAGCGTGAGCAGACGAAAGAATCGCTGCTTAGCGGTGCTGGCGTGGAAGATGTGGTGCCTATCCTGGCCCCCTACAAGATGGCCAGTCGAGAAGTGAAACCGGATCCAACCTGTGTCAAGGTAGGTAGCCTGGAGGTAGGCGCAAGCAATATAGGAGTGATTGCCGGTCCGTGTAGCGTGGAGAGTGAAGAGCAGATTCTTTCGACTGCCCGTGCCGTGAAGGCCGCAGGAGCCACGGCACTGCGAGGAGGTGCTTTTAAGCCTCGTACGAGCCCCTATAGTTTCCAGGGGCTCAAGGAAAAGGGATTACAGTTACTGGCCGATGCTCGCGAGGAAACAGGCCTGGCGATAGTTACAGAGGTGATGGCTACGGACGAAGTTGGCCTGGTCGCCAAGTACGCTGACGTCTTGCAGATCGGAGCTCGCAACATGCAGAACTACCGGTTGCTGGAAGCTGTCGGAAATACGGACCGGGCGGTTCTCCTGAAACGTGGACCCTGCGCGACCATCGACGAATTGCTGCTGGCCGCTGAATATATTCTCAACGAGGGAAATCCGAATGTCATTCTCTGTGAACGAGGGATCAGGACTTTTGAAACGCACACGCGGTTTACGTTGCCCCTGGCTACCGTGGTTTACCTGAGACAAAAAACACATCTTCCGGTCGTGGTGGATCCCAGTCACGGAACGGGCCTTACGGCACTGGTTCCGGACATGGCGGCAGCCAGCGTGGCGGCCGGGACAGATGGATTGATACTGGAAGTCCATCCGAATCCGGAAGAGGCGATGAGTGACGGATACCAGTCGTTGAACTTCGAGCAGTTCGAGGTGACGATGGAAAAATGTCGTCGTATCGCCACGGCCATGGGAAAACAACTCGGTAGCTGAACGCCCGGTGAGTGGAATCAGTCGACACCGGAAAAAGTGCCAATTACCCGGCGGTCAGCAGGTAGTTAAGTTTGCGGTGATTGGGCTGCGATTCTCGAATGATCAGGTACTTGCTGACGGGGTCCACGAGAATTACCTGGTTCGGTTGCTCGGCCGTAAATCGTTGGGTGCCAAGTTTCTGCTGGATCAGCTCGATTAGTTGTTCGGCTGAGCGATTCTTGGTTAGCAAGTGACTGGCGGGATAGAATTCGATTTCCCGACGTGCCACCTCGGCTGCCGCCGAGGTGATTTCCACGATGTCGTCGTTAACGACTCGGATGGTTAGATCCATGGGACCCAGCAGGATATTCAATGCCTGCAGTAAGGTTTCGTCGTCAGTGACCAGGGTTGCATTCGAGCGTGCTGACCAGCCAGCCTGTCGCAGGGTGCGGCCATTGAAGATAAACTTTATGCCCAGGTCCTTTTCCAGGTGGGCGAACAGTTGTTTTAGTGGTATCTGGCGACTGAAACTAACGCTGATGGTTTCTCGCAAGAGTTTCTCGGATCGCTGCATTTTTGGGGCCAGGGAGACTGCTGCGGATCGCTTGTCCACTGGGGAAACAGGCTTGATTTTACGGGCCATACGCAAGCGTGTGAGTAATTGAAAGACTTCGAATTGAACCGCTGGCAGATGTTCGACCAGCAGGTTGTTTTCTTGTAGCTTGACCTGGTAGCTGCTGTCGTCCACGTGCCAGCTGTCCGGGGCTATCAAGGATTGGACCCAATGAACCAGGTCAATATCCGGTTGTCCGTTTGCATTGACCGTTACCAGGTCCGCGATCGGATAGGAGATTTCCTGTATGGTCTGGCCACCAGGTGTCAGGTAGCCAATGGTCAGCGACTGGCTGGCTGCAGTAATTCCCAGTTCGTGAGGAGCCAAAACGGTTTCCAGTAATTGCCGCACGCTGGTTTGTTTCTGGTCAACCTGGACGGGCAGGTTCAGCGTTACGTTCCTGCTGGCCAGTGCCTTGAAATCGATTTCGATTGGTAATCCGCTAAGGGAAGAAATTTCAGCAAGGAAAGTGTGTAGTGGTATTGGGTTGGTCAGGATGAATTCGGTAATCGGAAAATCCAGACAGTCTCGGACATTCACGCGGCGCAGGAGACGCCTGGGTAAGCTGACAGTAGGCAGGAGATTTTCCGAGGCAGGTCGATTGTTGACAGGATCATCAAACGGGGTGTTTGACAGTAACGGTGAAAATTCCTGCAGTAGTTGGGATAACTCGGCGGCTTCCGCCTGCTGTTCGGCGTTAGAAACCGGTTCCGGGACCAGGCCAGGTGGATTATCCGAGGGAGGGTTCTTGGCCGGTGGAACATCCGGTTGCTTTTCTTTTTCGGGAGGTGAGATCTCGACCGGTTCCGGTGGCCCCGGTTGGACTACGGGGTCCTTGCTGACTGGTTCTGTCGGGTCGGCTGTATCTGCTACCTGGTTATCAGACGAGTTGGGCTGTCGGTCGACGGTCTGCTTGCCTGGCAACGCAGTGATTGCCGGTTCTTTCGGGTTGCCGCTTGTCAGGACGTAGATGATTCCACCTGCGGCCAGGATGCTGATTGCGATCAGGAATCCCATGACCAGGCGTTGCTTTACCTGGCGGCTTGCCGATGATGTCCAGTCGTCCGTAGGGAGGATTGGATTCGAATCTGCATGGTGGGCTACAGGTGTTGCCGAGGAGTCTCCGTCTTCCCATGCCTGTGACTCTGTAGGCGGATGGGGGGACGGGTCTGCATGCGTGGCTCTGTTTTCCTCGAGTAACTGGCTGATGTCAGCGGAATCATAGTGATCAACGGTCTCTGCATGACTATCTGAGATGTTGGCGTGTTCTGATACGGGACGTGGCTGGGGATGGGATTCGGTATCCGCTGAGCGGTCTGCTGATTGCGCTGGTTGGTTGGGAACAGCCACCATGCTGCTGCACTTGGGGCATTGAAGGATCTGGCCCAGGGCTGCTTCATTGCGCACGGTGAGTCGTGCCTGGCAGGTCGTGCAAACGATGGATAAAGGGAGCATCGATGCCTCAAGTGCAACAGGAAACCTGGGAATGTGACCGTTGATGTTCAGTATTTATCGTCTGAAATCAGCCGAGGACTTCTAGGTAAACAACGTCTATCCGTGTAACCATTGTTTTTTTAGCGGTTGGCGTGCAGGCTATTTCGGTTGAAAGGGCTTTGGCAGTACGTATTTTTCTTCGGCAGCATCCTTGCGGGTCGTGACCAGGATAATGCGGTTCCCTGCCTTGTCCGGGTCGTCAGCCACAACCCAGATCAGTTTTTGGGCCAGTTCACTCGGATCCTTGACAGAGGGGTCGGGGTTTGCCTTGGATGCAATACCAGTCAGGATTTCTGCGAGGGATTTTTCCTTCGCGATGAAATCACGAACGGCCTGGTTTCGTGTAATTCCTTCCAGCTTAAGTTCCGGTCCAATGACCTTGATGTTGAATTCAAACGGCAGAGCAGGAAATGTTCCTCGTACGTCGTCGACGATATCCTTGATAGCGAATTCGAGATCCTGCTGGGGGATATCCACGGAGAATTTGTGCTGGAGCAACTCATCGATTGTCTTGGGCCCGGTATCCTTGGTCGTGGCGACCACGGGGCCTGCGCCGGGTGTCGAGGAGAGGCAAAGTTCGCCGCCCAGCAGGAGGTTGTGAGCAGCCTCGGGTTGCATGGCAATATTGATCATCGGATGCCCCTGGTCGACTCCGATACGTGTTTGTCGATGTAACTGGCGTATCATCAGTGGGTAACGATTTGCAACGAGTCGCCAGTACGGTGGCGGGTTCAGGATAGCAAAATATTCCTCGATTTGTTGGGGAATTTCGGCGAGCCGTTCTCGCAGGCTTCTCGCCATGCTGAACTTATCTTTTCCGAGCCCTCCGAACAGGCGTGCTTCAAGATAAAAATGTTGTCCGACGTGAAGGCTTAGTAAACCAGCTTTCACCTCTTCGCCGATGAGCCATTCCAGGGGTTTTCTTAGCTTGGCAGGATTGCCAAAAAATAGGTCGCGGCCATCACGAAAAAGGTTGCTAAAGAGGAAGTTGGGTGCAAAGAGGATCGTGAAATGTCGATCCTGGTCGGTCGTTTTTAGCAGTTCAGCGAGTTCGCGTCGCAAGGGAGCGATTGAATTGGAACTACCGGCAACTTCCTGGATTTCCTCTTCGGCACCCATCACGAAGGTCTTGCTGTCACCATCGGGCGGGACAAGGAAGCACCAGGTGCTTCCTTTGAAATAGACCTGGTCACCAGCCTTGGTTTCCTGGGGATTGCCCCAGGCAGCAAGCAGTTGATCGAGGGGGCGTGGGGCTTTCATTCGCACCACGAAGGAAGGACGTGGAAATGCTTCCCCGTTGTCATGCAAGGTTAGCACCATGCTATCGATATCTTCCAGGCGTGTGGCGGAATCCTTTTCCCACTGGGCACGGTATTGGTCGAACGTGGGTCCTAGAGCAGTCAGGGACAGCTGACCTTGTTCTCCTGAAACGAGGCTTGCCGGCCGAATCAGGATGAACATTTGTCCGGCTGGAGGAACCCAGGTGAGTTTGAAAGCAGAGCCTGTCGTTGGAGAGGCCCATAATAGATCACCTTTTGGATCATCGACTACGGTTTGTGTGGAGCCAGTGTTTTTTTCTTTCGATGTCGGCCCGTTTTTCCCTGGTGACTCGCCCTTTTTACGGCCCTGGAGTTTCTTGCCTGGTTCTTTGTTTTCGAGGTCAGGCGGGTTTGAGTCCTGCTTGCCAGCAACGTGCTGGTTGTCAGGTAGGTTGCTGATGATGACGAGTGTCAGGACTAGAACACCGAGTGCTGCAGCGACCCAAATGATGGCTGAAGACTGCCACCAGGAGTTTTCCCTGGTCTGGCTGCGAGAAACCTCCGGGGCTGTTGTTTTTGCCGGCGCTACCGTGGTGGCGGCCTGGTCGGAGGTCGCAGCAGGCGGAGTGGAAGTGATCGGCTGGATTGACGGGAAATCGCCGGCGCCGCCTGGGGATACGGTGGCTGCAGCCATGGCATTGGCAGCCGCTTTTTCAGCGACACGCGTTTTTCTTTGCTGAACCACGGCCAGGTAAGCAGCCAGGGTCGATCGTGGCTCGGATGCCGGTATGGCCTGATCTGCCGGGCTGACCAGCGTAGCAAATTTCTGGAGCAGGTCTCCCCAGTTCTGGTATCGAAGTTGTGGATTCTTTGCCATCAAATAGGTAATCAGTTGAGCCAGTGGCTGGGGGACACCAATTGGTTCCAGGGGCTGGATGGGCTGCTGGGCATGTTGCTGAATCTTGTCCGCCGTGCCGGGCCCCGCAAAAGGTACTTGACCCGCGAGCAACTCATAACAGCAGCAACCGAGTGCATACATGTCCGAGAGAATCGAACATCCCTGGTCTCCAGCGGCTAATTCCGGAGCGATATAGTCTGCCATTATCTTTAGCCTGGGATCATCGTTAAGCCGTGTGAAATCGAGTGATTCAACCCCTTGCGTGCAATCCCGGATAAGGTGCAGGTGGCCACTGGAAGCCACCCAGACGTTTCCAGGACAGATGTTGCCGTACACCATGCCGGCTTGCTGCAATGGGTAGAGTGCGTGGATGACGTTCCAGGTAACCCGGCAGGCATCTTCCGGGGTCAGTCGCCCGGTGTTTTCGATCAGTTGAGCTGCGGTCTGGCCCTCGCCCAGGTCTTCATAGGCAACCAGTCGAAAATCACCGACGTCGAGTACTTCGTGGATTGCTTGTAAGGTGGGACTTGTGACCGTTGATTGTCGATGCACCGAGGAAACGAATTCCTGCCAGGAAGCGTCGTCCTGGTATTGCTCGCCGATCAGGAACTGGAGTAACACCGGGTGGCCGGTCGGTCGATGGATGGCCTGGAAGTAACCGTCAAATCGACCCTGGGTGAGACGATCTTGTACACGGTAATCACCATAGAAGAACGGTCCACTATGGCCATTGAGCAGGATGGTAGATTGGTACGCGGA
>JAYGDH010000144.1:0-3674 GCA_046583055.1 Pirellulaceae bacterium
CAACCAAACCTGACCTACCTGGAGTCACCTGCCTGACGGTGTAGCAGGCAAGCCTGGATCGTATTGGGAGTTTTCATTTCCTTGATCAGCGCCAGGGCAGTCGTCTCGTTAATCGACTCCACGACGGTGTACCATCCCCAGTCACTACGTGGTTTGGCGGTCTTCCATAACTTGTTGGCATACCAGGTGCGTCCCGCGTCACTACTAAAAGCAAGCCGCGGCGCCCGGTGATAACCACAAACCAGTATTCCCCCCGGCAATTCCGCGATGGCGGCATGGGACCCGGTCAGTGTTTCGATCGGGCTGGTCCAACTCTTCCCACCGTCGGTGCTATTGACGCGGCACAGTCCCGTCCGATTACCGCGCGGTTCGCCTGGCTTGTGCTCGGCGCGGTCTTCCGTTCGCAACAGGGCAACCAACGACCCGTCGGATAGTTCAGCAACCGTTGGCTCGCTGAAAATCATCTCGTTTTCCGGATTACCATGCCCCAGGACCACGAACTTCCAGGTCTTACCATGATCGGTACTGCGAACCACTCCTGAACTGAGCCAGCCGGATTGCAGGTAGCCGGCCACCGGGACGACCAGGGTACCATTCCTCAATTCGAGCGGTCGCCCACCGGTCCAAACCCAGGCATTTCCCAGCGGACCGGCTTGAATCGGTTCACCGCTGGTCCAGGTTTTTCCATGATCCTGACTATAGGCCAGGCGCAGTGGTTTCTCGGAGACTGCCATCATGCGCCCATCCCTGCGCACCCCCAGGGTACTAATCGTACGAACACCATCTCCCAGGACTCCCTGGTAGGGCTTGGACCACGTTTTGGCCCCATCTCGGGAATGAATAAAGACAGGCTTAGTTCCTCCTGGCTCGACGGCAACGACGATCGTACCATCCCGGAGTTTCACGACGCAGGGAATCACCTTGTAACGATCTTCATGCGACGCAGGTGCCCCCTGGTAAATTCGATGCGCCGCGGTCATCTGCCAGTTTGCCTCTACGACCGGGGAATTTTTGAAACGCAGGAAGAGCTCGTGATCCGGTTCCTCTGAAACGACCGGATTCCCGCCCGCACATAAAATAAAAATGGCTATCCACCAGGCTGCCTGCGTTCTTGTTGTTGAATGCACCATGTTTCCTTTCCCCAGAGTACTGCTAGAACCCCCAGTCAACTCCTGTCACGTTTCGATATTCTAGCAAATATCGCTTGCCGTTTCAGTCTATGGTCGGGAAGTAGCACCCATCGCGACATCCGGCTAAGATAGAGTCTCCCGGGGCATCGCTTGCACAATCCTTGACAACACAGCCTTCACGGCACATTCCTCACAGCGACGGTGGACCATGTCCAAGATCAGCAGCAAGATCAGCAGCAAGATCAGCAGCACCATCAGCACCCAGATCACTACCAAGAACATTCGCCGCTGGGTTTACCTGGGCGCGGTACTTCTGTTCACGCTTTCGCTCGGAGCCTGGTTCCTCGGCCGCGACCGACTGCCGCGCACGATTCGTATCGCCACCGGCAACGACGGAGGCCTCTATTACAAGCTGGGCGAAGCCATTTCACCTATCCTTAGCCAGAAAACCAATCGCACCGTCAAGGTTGAAGTGACCGCCGGTTCCGAATCCAATTACCAGAGCCTGCTGAGCAAGGAAGTTGAACTTGCCATTATCCAGGCTGGTTCGGTGGCCGTGGAGAAACTGGCCATTGTCACGCCGCTTTTTCCGGATTTCATGTTCTTCATTGTACGTCGCAACAGCGGCATCGACAGTATTGTCAGCATGGACGGCCACCATATCGCCCTGGGTCCGCAGGGTTCCGGGATGCGGAAAAGCGCTCTCCAGGTCCTGTCGCATTTCGCTATCAAAGACGACGCACTGGAAAATAACACGGGTTACTTCATGGACCTGCTCGACGATCCCACACTTGACGGGGCCATCGTCACCACCGGTATCGAGAACGACGACCTCAAGAAGCTATTGGACACTAACGAATTCGACCTGTTACCGATCCCCAGCGCTCCGGCCATTGCCATGGCCCAACCCTTTCTGCGGAGCGTGGAGATTCCCGAGGGCCTTTATGGAAACCGTGAGTCCATACCACCCGAACCGATCCCCACGCTGGCCACGACCGCCTACCTGGTCGCCAGGCCTGACGCTTCTCGACAACTCGTCCGAGCCTCGCTGGAGGCGGTTCACGAGGAGAGCCTGCGTCTCAAGGTTCCCACCCTGATATCTCGTGCAGATGCAAGCCAGTGGGTTTCCACACGCTTGCACTCCACGGCACATGATTACTTTCACCCAGCCGACAACATGAGCTGGATCAAGGATATCATGGAGTCGATCAATGCCACCAAGGAACTGCTCGTAGCATTGGGAACTGGATTCTACCTGCTCTGGCTCCGCTGGCGACGACTCAAAGCTCGCGAGGCCGATGAATTCCTACACGAGCAGAAAGATCGCCTCGACTGGTTCCTCCAGCAAACCCTGCAAATCGAAAAGTCGCAAATGACCTGCAAGCACGTCCAGGGACTGCAGGATTTCCTCGACGAGGTGACGGCCATCAAGCTGCAGGCGTTGCGCGAACTCACGGAGGAGGGATTACGTGGCGACCAAGCCTTCTCGATCTTCCTGGACCAATGTGCGGGGCTACGAAACAAGATCCAGCTCAAGATCCTCAGCTACCAGAACGCCCAATAGGGTCACCGGAGCTTTGCCTGCTCTGCATGGCGACGGGATTCATCTCGCCATTGACGGATCAATGTGTCCCGGCGTTCAGTTTCCTGCTCGGCCAGGTCTTCCAGTTCCAACGGATCCCGAGACAGGTCGTAGAGCTCCCAGGATTTCCTGTCCCGAGACACAAGTTTCCACTTCCCGTGTCTCAAGGCTCGTCCCTTCGCATGAGAAAAGAAAAGGGTTCGCTCCACCGGCGACGCCTCGTCACGAAAAGCGGCGGCCAACGATTGCCCATCCCGGCCGATTGTCTGTTTCCCTCGCAACTCGGCAGGCACCTTCGTTTCGGTCACTTCCATCACCGTGGGGAGGATATCGATCAGGTGCGAGACACCTTGAACCAGTGTCCCTGGATTCTTGATTCCCCGGGGCCAATGCGCGATCATCGGTGTCCGAATTCCCCCCTCGTGATCATACTGCTTGAACATGCGATAAGGGGTATTGGAAGCGTTGGCCCATCCATAACCGTAACTCTGGTACGTATCTTCAGGGCCCGGCATGATGCTGGGCAGGTTGCCGGGGCGTAGCGGCCGCCCATCGCGGGTCTTCGCCGGCAGATACGTACCCTGACGGTCTTGTCTATATTCCACGTGACAGCCCCCGTTGTCGATGGTAAAGAACAAGAGCGTATTCTCCAGGCGACCGGTTTTCTCCAGGGACTCGACCAGCTTGCCAATACCACGATCCATGGCGGTGACCTGCGCGGCGTACACTTCCATGCGACGTTGCTGCCAGGCCTGGTTTTCCGTGGCATCCCACGGAGGAACTTTTGAATTGCGCGGTGATAACCCCAGGCCTTGCGGTAGAATTCCCAGTGCTTTCATTCGTACTAACCGTTGCTGGCGCATCTTATCCCAGCCCATCGCGTACTTTCCCCGGTAGGCCTTGATATCTGCCTGCCTGGCATGCAGTGGCCAATGGGCAGCGGTGTAGGCCACGTACAGGAA
>JAYGDH010000174.1:0-1640 GCA_046583055.1 Pirellulaceae bacterium
GAATAACATGGTGACACGTGGACAGAGTGGCATCGCCACCGGATCCGGTAATTCAGCAACCGACACCGACTTCGCTCCCTGGGGGGGCAACATTGCCTTCGATAGTAATGCCTCCTGGAGCTTCAGCACCGATCCTCCCTCCTCCGGAGTCAATGATTTCTACTCGGTTGCCATGCACGAGATCGGTCACCTGCTCGGGTTTGGCACCGCCGACTCCTGGGAAAACCAGGTGAACGCATCCGGCCAATTTACCGGCACCGCCGCGGTACAGGCTCATGGATCACCCATCGCACTGGACGTCAACGAATCGCACTGGGCCAGCGGCACGGACAGTACCTTGCCCGGTACGATCACGGTCCAGGAAGCGGCCCTGGATCCACAGATCACGGTTGGCACCCGCAAGGAACTGACCACGCTCGACTGGGCCGGCCTGCAGGATATCGGCTGGGAAGTAGCGCCCGTCAGCTTCGCTCCCACGCTGGATGCCATCTGCGACATGGTCATCAACGACAACGCCTCCGAACGAGTCATCAGCCTGGCCGGTATCACAGCCGGCGATGGCGAATCGCAGGTCATGCAAATCACGGCCAGCAGCAGTGATCCAGGCGTGATACCTACCCCCACCGTGACCTACAATTCCCCGGAAACCAGCGGGACTCTCAAGTTCACACCCGTGGCAGACCAGAGTGGCACCTCCACGATCACCGTCACCGTGGAAGATGGAGGCGCTGACAACAACCTGGCCACGACTGATGATAACGATACGTTCAGCCGATCCTTCCCCGTGACCGTCAGCCTCTCCTTCGACATCGCCTTTGATTATTCGCTGGATACCGCCGGTTTCTTTGCTGACCAGGCACGCAAGGATGCCCTGGAACGTGCCGCCAACGTATTTGAAACCCGCCTGGAAGATAACCTGGCAGCCATCAATCCCAGTGGCAGTAATACCTGGACGGCTGTCATCAATCACCCCGAAACAGGAGACACTGAAAACCTAGTGGACCTGATCATCCCCATCGACACCCTGACTATCTTCGTCGGCTCCCGTGTCATGTCCAACCTGGGTATCGGTGGCTCAGGCGGCTACCAGGTCAGTGGGACCAGCGCCTTTGTCAACAACATGAGCACCCGCGGACAAAGTGGTATCGCCACCGGTTCCGGGGATTCTTCGACCAACACCGATTTCGCACCCTGGGGTGGCAGCCTGACCTTCAGCCGTGATGCTTCCTGGAATTTCAGTACCGATGCACCCACAAGCGGAACGAACGATTTCTATTCCACCGCCATCCATGAACTGGCTCATTTGCTCGGGTTCGGAAGAGCCGATTCATGGGATAACCAGGTCAATGGATCCAATGAATTCGCAGGCACCACGGCTGTTGCCACACATGGATCAACCGTTCCTCTCAGTGGTAACAAATCTCTCTGGGCCAGTAGCACCAGCAGCACACTGCCCGGAACCGTCACGGCCCAGGAAACAGCTCTCGATCCGGGACTTACGGTCGGTACCCGCAAGGAATTTACCGACCTAGATTGGGCAGGCCTCGACGATATCGGCTGGGAAGTCGCAGCAGTTAACCAGGTTCCCACGCTCGACGCCATTAACAACATCTCGATCGCCGAGGACGCCGCCGAACAGA
>JAYGDH010000237.1:0-3424 GCA_046583055.1 Pirellulaceae bacterium
AAATATTCAAAGAAGCTAAATCGTAACGCGAAACGAGCCAACTGTGGTGCTACCAGCATCAGGACCAGGACGCCGAAGAGACCTCCCAGGCAGGAGCAGATGAGGTTGATGGTTAACGCATACCTGCCTCGTCCGCGCCGGGCAAATTCATGCCCGTCGAGCGTGGCGGCAGCGGAGGCCGGCGTGCCGGGAATACGCAGATAGGTAGCGGGAATGTCGCCAGCAAAAATGGCCGTGAAGCTCACGCCGATAACCATGGCGATGCCCGCCTCGGGTGACATGTAATAGCTGATCGGTACGATCAGGGCGACCGCCATCGTGGCCGTGAGTCCCGGGGTCGAACCGACAAAGACGCCAAACACCATGGCCAGCAGCCAGGGAATCAGGACATTAAGATGAAAAAGATTTTGAAGTTCCACGCCCGCTGTGCTCCGAGAAAATCAGAAGAGAACCCCACCCGGGAGAACCAGTCCCCAGTAATTCGTTGGTAGCGGAACGTTAAAGCCGTAGGCGAACAGAAGCTGAATGAGGACCACGAGAGCAGCAGCAGCAATAGCCGATATCCACCAACGAGATCCAAGGAATCGTAATAACCCGGTCACGAGGATCAGGGTAGCCAGGCTGAAGCCGATGAGGGTCACAGCCGGGATGTAGATGGCCACGGCAAACAGTACCACCAGGCCGTTTCGTCGCCGCAGGGTGGGGCTGGCTTTCGTGGCGGCGTCGCTGGCCGGGGCCGAGTTCAGCAGTCGTTGGCGCAGAAGCTCAAAAAGTCCGCCGATCACCAGGGCGGCACCAAGCCAGCGGGGGAAGGCACTTGGACCCGGGTCCCCCTCGGAGGTGAAACTGGCGACGGGAATGTCACGCGCGAACCACACGAAGAAAAGCCCGACTCCCACCCAGAACAGGTTTAGCGAAAAATCACCAGCGGATCGCTCTTGGGTGTGATTCATGGCTTGCTTTTGATGAAACTGGCAACCACCGGTCCCCACTGGGCATCCTGCTGCTGGAGAAAGATCTTGAACTCATCCGTGTGACGAATGGTAATCCCAAAGCCTTCCTTTTGCATGTAATCCCGGTAATGCTGCGATTCGACGATCTTTTGGCAGGCTTTCGAGAGGGTGGCCACGATGTCAGCGGGAGTCTCGTTAGGTAGTGCCAGCCCACGCCAGCCAACGGCCGTCCAGTTGGTGCCACTTTCCTTGACGGTTGGTATCTCGGGGAATTGTGGGAGACGCTCATCGGACATGACGGCCAGCACCCGCAATTGACGGTCGGCAATCTGCTGGGATGCTTCCGGTACACTGCAACAGACGGAGTCGAGATGTCCCCCGAGCAGTTCAGTGAGCGAGGAAGCGGCGCCCTGCGTGGGAACCCACCTGGTGGAATCCTTGCTAAGCCCGGCAGCTTGCAACATCCCGACGCGGGCCAGGTCCCAGGTCCCGCCGGCGGCTGTGCCGGACATCTTGAGTTGCCCCGGATTGTTCTTGATATGGTCGAGGAAAGCTCCCAACGTTTTCCAGGGGGCATCCTGTCGGACGATGATGGCGGCTGCGTCAGCGTTCATCTGCAAGAGGGGAATGTAGTTATTGTAAGTCAGCTTGGTGAGACCCATCTGGTGCATGGTGTTGAGTTCGGCGGTGATCGTGGTGATCGTGTAACCGTCAGGCCGTGCGTTGGCCCCGCTGCTGTGTCCAAGGACGCCGCTGCCGCCCGTCTTGTTGACCACGACGAACGGTTTGCCGAGTTCCTTGCGGAGGGCTTCGGCAAAGTAGCGAGAAATGCGATCGGTGCCGCCGCCAACGCCCCAGGGGCAGACGATAGTGACGGTGCGCTGCGGGTAGGCGGCGCGTTGCGAGGCCGGTTGGCAGCCGAACAGGAGCAAGGCAATCAAGAGAAGATGACAGGCGGGTCGGCGCATCGTTGTTTCCTTCTGAGTGTGACAGGTTGCGAGACGGCGAGTTGTCCATAGGATAATGGAGCGGGCCCCGACGTGACAGCGGAGGTGCTGTCTTTAGGGAGTTGGATGCTTGATCAGGTGCATCGAGTCTACTGGGCATCCCAAGTGGTTCCGTGCTAAGGTAGAGTCAAGAAACAAGGCTGGGGGGATGTGGCGGAATTGGCAGACGCGCTGGATTTAGGATCCAGTTCCTTACGGAGTGGAGGTTCAAATCCTCTCATCCCCACTTAGCCGGCCGCGCGGGAGCGTTTCCAGATAAAAACGATACCCAGCCCTGCCAGCAAACCGGCCAGGGCAAGCACGTAGGGAAGGAAACTCACTTTTCGCGTCCAAAGCCGTTCCTCGGACTCGGGCAGTTCATCATCGCGTTCGCCGTCCTTGATCCAGCCGACCAGGCGGATGTCACCATTCTCCTCTCGCTGCCAGATCATGCTGTCGCCATCCGGGAAAACGACCCTCACTTCACCGTCGACTACCTGCCAGGTTTCCAGGACATCTTCCAGCAACCCGTTCTCATCGTAGGTATCGACCCGGCCGTTCGTGCGGAAGACTTTTTCCAGGTCAAAGAGTTCGTCGTGGTATTCGTAGGTGCCTGGCACCTGCTGCTCGAGGGTATTGGAGCAGCCGGTAGTCAGTAGCAGCAGGGGAGCCAGCATCGCCAATGGCAAGCAAGTTTTGAGCACAGGAACGGTCCCCTTCCGATGATAGAAACTAGTGAAACGGCATCGCATAACGAGTATCATTCTTTTTGATCAGCAACGCAAGATCAACGTTTACGATCGATTAATTAGACGGCAGTCGCCTCGTTTTGCACCGTAGATTTCGGGGACATTCCGGTAAACCTTATCTTCTTGGGGGGGTATGTGTAGCGTGACTAAGGGGTCGTTTCGGGTCCTGTAGCTAAAACGATAATGCCTGATTCACCCAAATCTGCTAAAAATGTCGGCTGGCGTACCTTGTAACTGTCGGTCCAGCGCGACCGAGCCTACGAATTCAATATGTGTTGGCCGGGAGAGACGGTACCATGCTCGCATTCGACCTGGTCGCTCGCGTCGATTTCGAGGAGGGGATGTGTTGTCTCACATTCCTCGGCCTGTGCTTCTGGTTATTTGGCTACGTTCTCAGGAAGATGACCGGGGCGGGCAGCACCGTCTGCGGTGGTTGCCAGTACCGGAATCGGTCCAAGGGTCCTTTCTGTTCGCAATGCGGCCGCTACTTGAATGCCAGCGGCGTGGACGCGGACGTCGAGAAAGATAGGCAGTTCTCCAGGAAACTCATTGCGTGGAAGAAGCAGGGGCGATTGCCGGAGGAGATGTTCCAGGCACTGGTCAAGTTGCATCGGGAAGATAAGGGCCTGGAGCAGGCCGTGGCCGAGTCGCCGGAGAACACTGCGGGCAGCGAGGTGGCGCCGCAGACTACTGCCGGTGAGTTCGTTGTCGTGCCCATGCCGCCGTTGACCCCTCA
>JAYGDH010000354.1:0-2328 GCA_046583055.1 Pirellulaceae bacterium
TAGTTGTTCGAGCAGTTGGTGATCAGGGTGGGCAATCCAAATGTGTGATAGTAGGCGCGGACGAAATGATCGGCAGCTGCCTTGGAAGCCGAGTAAGGTGAATTGGGTTGGTACGGACTGGATTCGTGGAACTTGCCCTCGGCACCCAGCGATCCATAAACCTCGTCCGTGGAGACGTGCAGGAACCGGAATTCATCCTGCTGTTCGCTGGGCAGCTGTTGCCAGTGGTGCAAGGCAGCGTCCAGTAACTCGAACGTTCCACAGACATTGGTTTGCAGGAAGGTGGCAGGCCCTTCGATCGAACGGTCCACGTGGGATTCCGCTGCCAGGTTGGCAACCAGGCTTGGAGAAAACTCGGCAAGCACCTTTTCAATGGCGTCACGATCCGTGATGTCGGCCTGGATGAAGTGGTAGTTTTCGGCGGACTCCACGCAGCGGAGCGAATCCAGGTTTCCCGCATACGTTAGCTTGTCAAAATTGATGACCTGGTTTTGAGGATCACGGACGAGTTGCCGGATCAGGCAACTGCCAATAAAACCTGCACCGCCGGTAATGAGAATCGTGGGCATAAGATTGGCAACGTGAAAAGGCGCCGACTGGGCGGAGATCGTGATGACTGCATGATTACTGCAAGGTTCAGTGTAACTGCCGTTGCCCAAACTGAAAATAACTTTGCGCTATCCTGGGCCCTGGCAGAAACAAGGCCCTGGCAGTGATGTAGCTACGTGCTCAGCTGCGAAATGGTTTGGGCGGACTGCCACCAGGTCCATAAAAGATCCCTGTTTTTAAGTGTTCAGGACAGGTGTTCGCTGTTGTATTCTCCCGAATGCAGTAGAATGAGAACCAGTTAAATCCAGTGCTTGTTCCGGAAATGCCAGTTGATAGGTTCAAGGGAGACGGTGATGACAAGAGCGATTCTAGCGATTGTTTGTGGGCTCATTTGCTGCGTGGTCTCACCCCTGCAGGCAGATTGGCCAACCTACAAGAGTGCCAATACCCGCGTGGCGGCAACGCCACAAAAGCTGGCGCGGCAGTTGAGCCTGCGATGGGTTTATGCGACACCGGTGGCACCAGAAATGGCCTGGGCCGGGCCGCGAGACGAACCCTTTGAGGGCAAGATCATGCGACACCGAGTCGACTACGATCGTGCCCTGGATGTGGTGAGCGCCGGGGAACGCCTGTTCTTTGGATCGTCGGTCGATAATAACCTGTATTGTGTGGATGCCGCGACAGGCAAGTTTCTCTGGACCTTTTACACCGATGGTCCTGTTCGCCTGGCACCCACGGTTGTCCAGGGTAAGGTCTATTTTGGATCGGATGATGGCTACGCCTATTGCCTGGCTGCCCAGGATGGCAAGGTGGTCTGGAAGATGCGTCCCTCCCCACGTGATGAACGATTGCTGGCCCGTGGTCGCATGATTTCACGCTGGCCGATTCGTAGTGGCGTCCTCGTTGATGGCGATACGGCATATTTCGCCGCCGGCATAATTCCTCACGAGCAGGTCTACCTGGTGGCGGTCAATGCGAAGACAGGGAAGCCAGTCTGGATTAATGATCGCATTAGCCAACAGGATGCCGGTCGTAATCCACTCTCGCCGCAAGGATACCTGCTGGCTAACAAGGAATTATTGTTCGTGCCCTCCGGGCGGGCCCTGCCGGCAGCCTTTCGTCGCAGTGACGGGGAAGAAGTTTACCAGCGGACCCACAGTTGGCGTACGGCGGCCGGCGGAGTGGTCGGAGGTACCCGTGCCATGTTGGCCGATGGCCAGATCTACGCCGCCGGAGCCGAGCATTTCCTGGCACTGGACCAGAAAACCGGCGCTGTTGGATTCGCCTGGATCGACGGTAAACAGTTGACGGTTTCCGGAGACAAGGGTTTCGTAGCGACCGGGACCCACGTGGTTGCGATTGACCGACTTCAACATGCCAAGGCAACCAAGCAACGCCAGGAACTCAAGCTCAAGCAACGAACGTTGCAACGCAGTAAGGCTGACGTGAAACCAGAGGAATATCGCCAGCAAAATGAGGAATTGACCACCCAGATCAACCAGTTGGGCAAGATCGGCGCCCTCTGGAAAACAGCCAGTAAACTGGCCTCTTCATTGGTGGTCACGGGCAACCTGTTGGTCGCCGGAGGACAAGACCAGGTTGCCACTTACGAGGTCGCTACCGGAAAGCTCGTCTGGCAGGCCAAGGTAGATGGCGATGCGGTGGGCCTGGTCGTTGACGGGGGACGTCTCTACGTGAGTACGGACCTGGGTAAGATCTATGGCTTTGAAGCTCAGCAGGTTTCCCCGCCCAGTCAGGAAGTCGCCCAGTGGCCGCCCA
>JAYGDH010000456.1:0-6689 GCA_046583055.1 Pirellulaceae bacterium
AAAGTCAAGCAATCCAACAACGTTAACGACAAGATTCGGCTGCAGTTCAACTTCCAGAACCAGCGCCAGCAGAACAAGGCGGCCGTTAACGAGGAGCAGTACGAAGCAATCCAAAAGGATCTTGACAAGTACTTCAAGCAATCTGACGGCCTGCAAGACAACCGAAAGCTACTCAATTATGAATTCGAACAACAATCCAATTCCATCTCTCGCAATGCAGTCAACCAACTCGACAACAACTTCGATGTCCCCAAGGCAATCTCCAATCCCATGAAAAATGCCAGTAACCTTCGAATCCTGAACAGCCGACAATGGCTGAGAGGTAACGGGCTAGAACTCCTACTGGAGAAAGATCAGAAGAAAATCGACAGCCTGAAGGCCCGCATTCAGAAAACAAACAAAGGTAAATCAAACATCGCCCCCCAGAAGCAGCTTCCTGGCCTGTTAAGAAACCGCGACAATATGAACCTGGAGAAAAACCTCGAGGCCATTCAACGCCAGGGACGCCAGCAAGGTGACCGTGGCAAGCAACAGGCTGCTCAGTACCTCGAACAACAACGGTTCTTGAATCGTCTATCTCCCACGGATCCGTCGCAACCGGGTGATGAATCAGGAGCAACAGAGGGCCGTGGAGAAGGCCAGGAAGGAAAGCTACCCACCCCCGGCAACAAGCCGGCCACCGCTCAACCCCAGGGACAAGCCGGTGCGGCAATCCCAGCACGCGTTCCTAACACCAGCGGCCGCATCACCAATGCCACGCGTGGTTACACCCGCGATGGAAAAAACGGACAGGGACGATTTGGTGTTGAGGTCGATTCCAGAGCTACGCACCAAGGTCTGACAAGCCTCGCCGTGGATCTGGATCTTCACGCGTCCGACTACACCACTTTCTACTTTAGTGCCCCTGGTGATGAACTCGAGTTACAAATAGGTGGTATCGAGCAGAGCTTTCAAAACAAAACTCAATTGATCGGCACAGGCCTGGCCATCGTACTGGGATTAATTCTCCTTTACGTGATCATCCTCTACGTCGACAAGCGACGCTGGTTTGTCATGGTCGCTGGCCTGGCCCTGTCGATCATCTTCCTGGTTACCATGACCTCTGGGTTTTTACCCGTCTACGCAGCACTACTCATGGTCGCCAGTCTCATGTGGTGCTACTCTGGATATGCACGACGGCAGACAGACATCGCAACCTGACCAAGAGAAAAAGCCCGCGATCATCGGTCCGTTATTCGCGGCAGGCTATGGATGTAATGCCATAACGATTCGAACTGCTGGTGTGCATCTGCGGCGTAAAACTTTTTTACTTTCGTCGTCAGCCCATCCACGGAAAGTCGAACCATGTTGGTATTGATATCATACCTCGGCGGATCAAACATGAAGCGACGGTAAGAATCCGCTCGCAAACGCTCCTGGATATACGTGAAATTGATTCCCTGGCTGACCTTACTGGTCTTATCTCCGCGCGGCTGCAGGTCACCAATAGCATGACATTGGCGACAATCAAGGCCGGTCTTTAACGTTAGCTGCTGACCCACAGTGACACGTTCCGGCTGCACCATGGGAGGACTCTCCACGTTCGGCGCAACGGCGTGTTCCAACGCCATCCCGTGAGCAACTGCAGTTGCATAAGCCGGAAATGCCGGCATGCGGGCTGCTATCCAGGGACGCGTCTTGTAAGACAGTGTTCCGGCCAACAGCCTCTCGGTCCACGACACCTGCAGCTTTTCACCCGCCCTGGTCAATTGAGGAAGTACCTTGGCAACCTTTCCATTGGCCTCCTCGGCAAAAATCAATGCGCGTGGAGAACGTTGACCGTCTCGATCATGGCAACTGGCACAGCGCAGCCGCTCGACCAGTCGCAGCGATGTTTCTACCGGGCTGGAACGCTGCAAGCTATCCCGTTCATCTTGCAGGAACACCTGAAGTCGCTGACGCTCTTCCACGGAAAAGTGGAAATTGGGGACTTTCCCTTTCCGTGGCGTCTCGGACGCCGCCAGGCAGCCCGCCTGGTCAATCCGATCCTTCCACGACAGGGTTGCCATGACTGGCCTGGTACGGGTATCGACCTGGTGGCACTGCGTGCAGGACTTTTCCTTGAACAACTGCTGACCTCGCTTCGCATCACCCGCGGGCATATCCACCTGGAAACTCCCCCTGGACTGCTCACGCACGAATTGCGCCAGTGCAACCGCTTCCTTCGAAGTTAGTTGAAAATCGGGCATACCGATGGCCCGGTGATGGGCAGCTGGCTGCTCGAGGAACCGGGCCAGTGCACCGGGCTGGAACTTGGCCTTCACGTAATGCAGGGAACGACGTCCAAACGGATCTTTTTCGTCGGGCGCGGCAAACTGGTGACAGTTGATACAACCCAGGGTTTGAAACAGCTGGCCGCCATTCACAACCGTTTGATCCGCGGTTCCTGTCGGTGCCTTCGGCACTTTCTCCTTGGATCGCTGTCCACCCAGGTAGGCGCTCAAGTCCGCGGCATCCTGGCGTGCTTCTGCGCCCTGGCCCAGCAGGCTTGGCATCTGGCTGGCTGGCTTCAGTTTCCGTGGCTGCAGCAGCCATTGCTGTAGCCAGCTTTGCTCAAAACGACTACCAGCGGCCAGCAGGTCGGGCGGAGACAGGTTCATTTCCATCATTCCAGCTGTGGAACTCTTCGTCTGATGACAACGCGCACAATGATGGTCCGCCACTAACTGTCGCCCCTGGCGGCGCTGCCTGGACGCCGTCAAGCCAGCGTGAGATGGATCGTGAAAGAAGACGTCTGCGGGAACCGGCTCCCAGTCAAACTTGAATCCCTTCCACCAGAGACGTGTACGCGTCAGGCCAGTGGCCGAACTTGCATATTTCACGCGCAGGCGATTATGCCCCTTGTGTAGCAAGATCGGCTCCTGGGTTTCGGTCTCTGCTGGCTGGTTCAAGATCGGAACATCGTTAATCCAGGTCTGCAGATGCCCGTTGCCTGTCACCTTGAACTGGTAAAATCCACTTAACGGAATCCGCAGTGTACCGGTCGTCGTTATCGAGAAAGGCCCTGGCGGAAGAAACGGCGTGGGGGCGCGGGAGATCTCCTGGTAAATCGCCATCATGCGCGAAATACGAACATCGGTTTCACCGTTTGCCTGGCTGCGAAACTCGCACCGCAACCCTGGCTTCAGGCGTTCCGCAACCGTGAGATCCACCGGTCGTGGACGTGGACGTCGTACGATTCTCTCGCCGGGAAATTTTTCGGCCGGCGATGAATTGATGGTATGGGCAAAACGCCCACGAATCGCTTCGCCACCCGTTGAGCGTAATAGCCAGCTGATGCTGATCTGGTTCACCGGCTGGCGGCCAGGCATTTCCAGGAAGACGGCCTGGCCATCGTCAAGCAACGTGGCCGAAACCACGGAAACCTCGTCCCTCCCCTGCTGCTTGGGATTGGCTATCGAGTAATCCGGGGAACCGTAGGTGGCCGACCAGAGATAATTCCATTGCTCAACAAAATAATTACCCGGATTCTCTGCCATTTCCGGATCCAGTGGTTCCGCGAACGTCAACTTGATCCCGTTTTGATAAGTTTTGACACCCGTCGGCAGGTAGACAGGGCCGCCCGTGTAGCGGAGGCGCTGAAAACATCCGTCTCGAACGGCACGCGTCTGCCAGCCACGCAGTCCCGTGACATACAGTTGCCCATCATGCGGATTAAAACGACCTCGCATAATGCCCGATTCAAAGTCGGCCGGTGCGGTCGGAAACTCGATACTGCCTCCCTGGTACTGACCATCGACATTTTCCATCAGGGTAAGTAACAGCCGGCATTGTCCATAAGAAAGATGCAGCATCTTCCCCTCCAGGGGCCCCCAGCGTTTCCCTTCTACCCAGACCTGTGCCCCGCCACTGTTATCCATCGCTCGCGGGACGAAACACATCGGCAAGTCCCAGCCGGTCGGACGATCCTTCGTCACCCGGGGACCGCCGAACCCGTAATAGCCACCCTTCTTGACGACAAAAATACTCGACTCCGGAGTCCAGGTCCCCTGCTGGGGCGAAACCGTGATCGTCCCTTGCGGCCCAACTGCCATCCCGTTGGGATTACGGAACCCGTCACCCACCGTCGTCATGGTTGATCCATCCGCCGCCACGCGCATGACGCCCGTCTTGGCATGTATAAAATAGAAATTCCCCTGCGGATCGGTATCGAGACAGGTCACGTAATCATGCTGCCTGTGACTGACGAACAGGTCGTTATTAAAGTTCTCGTAAAAGTCCGCCTCCCCGTCCCCGTTGCGATCATGCAACCGGGTAATCTGATCTCGTCCGATCACGTACACCTTGTCTGCCACGATCTTAAGGCCCAGCGGTTGAAATAAGCCCGTTGCATAACGCCGCCAGCGCAGCTTCTTCAAATGCCGGTCGATCCCGGAAACCACCCAGACATCACCATGGACCGTACAGACTGCGGCCTTCTTGTTCGAAAAAAAGTCCTGTCCAGCAGTAAAGAAGAGGGCCTTGTGAGGATTCTCAAAGGGGATCGTCAGTGTATCAATCACGTACGGCCCACCGGTTTCCGTCGTGGTTCCTACGGTCTCCAGTTCGCGGGGCCAGCGAGGCGTATCCTGCTGAATCATCTGCGAAAGATCCTCGACCGCGCCGGACAGACGAGACAATGCCGCGACGCCCGCCGCTTCCGTCCCCTCGCTCATCAGCAATAATTTCACACGGATGGTTTTGTCTCGTGGTGCCACGGTCAGCAGGGGTGATCCGTCGGGCGTCTTGCCCAGTGTCGCCAACGGGGACCCCAGGACCTGTACCTGGGTTTTCGGATCCGCTACCCACATCCGTAGCGTCTCGGCGGCCGGGCCAATTTCCAACGACCGTACAAAGGCCTGGTCCTGTTTCGTTTCCACGTACCAGGGAGATTCCAACACGGCAGCCTTTCCTACCGAGTAGGAAAGGATAATTCGCTTGCCACTGGTATAGAGGCCCCGGTAGGCAGCCCAGTCCCTGGGCAGATGCACCACCGTACTACCGGCTGCTGCATATCCCTTTTCCACTGCCAGTTGAGTAGTTTCAGCAGGCTCTGGATGAAACCGTTCTCCCTTGGCCCAGCCCGCGATACGCGGTGTACTGAAGGCCAGTTTACCAGCCACCACTGGACGATCGATCAAACCAAATCGCCGCGCACCCAGGCGAAGAAATTCTCCAGTCCAACCTGCACTGATTCGCAACCGGGCCGTATCGAAACAAACCGCTGCCTGCTGTCGATCACCAATGCGAATGGCAATTCCCTTGAGTGTCACTCCCCCGGGAGTGGCTATCGAAGCCGTCAAGAAGGGCCCCATATCGGTCTGCTGCCAACGACTATCGCTCCAGTGACTATCGTTCTGAAAAGGAATCTTCAACGGAGACCGGGCCCATTCCTTGCCAGGTTTTTCCGCTGCAGGCTGCTGCGTCCAACCGACCCTCGCAACAAGGATCAAGAGAGATGCTACCAGGAAAGATAGATTTTTCACGTTGCCAATTATCCTGTTAGACGTGCAGATGGTGAGTCGTAACGCATCTATTAAAGCGTAACGAGAACCGTCACGCCAGCAGTGGATGGAACGCTGCTTACGTTGCCCAAAGATTAGCAGATCAAGTCGCGCAAGATCAGCGTACCAGGCTGTTCTTCACGGCAGTGGGCTGCTGGATCTCACTGCTCGCGGCAGGGGATGATTCCTCGCCAGCCGCCTCCACAATGGCCGTTTGCCGTGTCGATTGACTGCGCAGCCAGGGAGCCAGCGTGGGACCTCCCCGGGCCAGGTGAGCCCCGGAAAAATACTCCACACGCTGCACGTACTGCTGGGAATCGTAGCGAACTTCCGCCCGCACATCCTCTCCCTCCAGGGCTCCTTCCAGGGGAGTTCCGGCAACCTCCCAGATCCCATAGGTCGCCAGGTCAGCCAACGCATGAAACCCCGCCCTTCCCACGCGGGTGGCCGTGGAATATCCCTGCTTGAAAGCAAAGATGTCCCGCGTCTGGTCTGCATCCTGCGACGTCTCCAGTGGTGCCCCTAGTTCCGCAATCACCCTGGCTCGAGTGACACCAGGAGTCAACACGGCCAGGTTTTTTTTGCCGGGAGCCTTGGCTGCCATCATCACCGAGCAACCGGTGGAACTGCTTGCCAGGAAAAGACACAACAGGAGCGAAGCGGAACCCCGCCAGGAAAGGGAGAGCATCATGCAAACCTTCTAATTGATGTAACGTGGCGAATCGCAGGGAAGGGAGCTCGAATGAGCGTTCCTGAGGACGAGGAGCGTACCGCAGCCAAGGTCCTGGGTAAAGACCGATAAGTTCCCAGACGCAGGCAAGCTGGCAGGCTTTACGGAAGCAGGGCCTCTACTAGATAAGTTCCCTGATCGGCTCGCGATGCTCAACCAGGTACTGGGGCCGACCCGAGGGATCGATCAACTGGGTCGTACCCACATCGATTCCCAGGTTATGGTAGAGCGTGGCGAACACCTGCTGGTGATGGATCGGTCGTTCCAGTGGCCGCTCGGCATTCTTGGTCGACTTGCCCACGACCTGGCCCGTTTTCATGCCACCACCGGCCAGCACGCACATGGAGACACCATACCAGTGATCACGCCCCGCGTTGTTATTGTTAATCCGTGGCGTCCGTCCGAACTCACCCCAGACAATGACCGTGGTGTCCTGG
>JAYGDH010000482.1:0-2232 GCA_046583055.1 Pirellulaceae bacterium
TGACTAGCTCCGGTTTACATTACAATGACTGCCTGGTGGATGGTCATAGCCTGCCTTGACGAACCCATGATTCCTGGAGACGTACGTGTCATGAAATACTGCTGCTATGGGTTGCCGGTTCTTTGCTTGACGCTGGGGTCCCTATTGCTGTCGGTCGTGGCGGATGAGCGTGTGCCGAAGCAGGCGATCAATACCCAGGATCCGGCAGATGTCCCACCGACGCCAGTCGAGTCGTTAGCCAAGATTACCGTACCCGATGGATTCCAGGTGTCCCTGTTTGCCGGGGAACCGGATGTTCATCAGCCGCTGGCCTTTACCCTGGATGATCGAGGCCGCCTCTGGGTGGTTGAGAACTACTCGTACCCGGAGTGGAACGAGGAACAGCGCGATCGCATCGTGATCTTTGAGGATCGAGACAATGATGGTCGCTTTGATCATCGCCGCATTTTCTGGGACCAGGGGGAAAACCTGACCGGCATCGAGATAGGTTTCGGAGGTGTCTGGTGTACCGCGCCCCCGTACCTGGTTTTTATTCCCGATCGTGATGGGAATGACGAGCCGGATTCCGCCCCGGAAATTCTCCTGGAGGGGTTCAACCTGCGGGAGGTTGGGCACAACGTGGTTAATGGGCTGCGCTGGGGGCCGGATGGCTGGCTCTATGGTCGGCACGGCATCAAGGCGACCAGCCATGTGGGTAGACCGGGCAGCCAGGAAGAAGATCGAACCTGGTTGAACTGTTCCATCTGGAGGTTCCACCCGACACGACAGGACTTTGAAGTGGTCACGCATGGAACAACCAACCCGTGGGGGTTTGACTATGACGATACAGGCGAGATGTTCTTTACCAATAACGTGATCGGACACCTCTGGCACGTGGTACCCGGGGCCTGTTACGACCGCATGTACGGCACCCATTTCAATTCGAACCTCTACCAGTTGATGCCCTCCTGCTCGGATCACCTGCACTGGGATTCGGAAGACTGGACCAAGAGTCGCAAGGTGATTGGGTTTCCCAATGCGCATGATGTCCAGGGAGGCGGACATAGCCACTGTGGCGGCATGATCTACCTGGGTGATAACTGGCCGGCAAAATATCGAGGCCGCATGCTGATGTGCAATACCCATGGGAAGCGCGTCAACCAGGATGTCCTGCAGCGCCAGGGCAGCGGATACGTGGCCCGGCACGCGCCGGACTTGCTGCGAGCCAACAGCGACTGGTTTCGTGGTGTGGAGTTGAAGTATGGCCCCGATGGCGGCGTGTTTGTAACGGACTGGACGGATCTGGGGGAGTGCCACGACCGCGATGGAATTCACCGACGATCCGGCCGGATCTACAAGTTGATTCATGGCAAGGCGCCGCAACCGCAGTCGTTTAACCTGCTTCAGCAGTCAGATGAACAACTGGTACGGTTGCAGTTGCATCGCAATGACTGGTTCGTACGACATGCTCGGCGCATCCTGCAGGAACGGGCGGCTGCCGGTAAGTCGATGCAGGCAGTTCATGCACAGCTAGGGGATATCCTGGAAAACAACCCGGCTGTCACGCGACAGCTGCGAGCACTCTGGTCACTCCATGGGACTGGAGGAATGAACTCGAGGAAGCTTGTTGGCTTGCTCGCGCATGAGAGTGAACACGTCCGAAAATGGGCTGTGCGGTTGCTGGTTTCAGAAGAACATCGCGATGAAAATACGGCTCGCATCCTGGCGGCCCATGCCATCGCGGAATCGTCGGGACTGGTTCGGCTGCACCTGGCCTCGGCGCTGGGACGACTCCCGCTGCAGCAGCGCTGGCCCCTGGCCACGGCGCTGGCAAAGCACGGCGAAGATCGAGACGATCCGCAACTGGTACCTTTGCTCTGGTATGGCGTGGAGCCTGCCGTGCTGAAGGATGTGCCTCGGGCGCTGCAACTGGTCAGGAAAACGAAGATCGAAACATTGCGAACCTTCATCGCGCGCCGGATCACGGTCGATGTGGATCAGCATCCTCAGGCCCTGGAAGCGTTGTTGACCCTGCTGGCGGCCGAGTCCCGGCCGCAGCAGCGGCAATTATTGACGGGAATTCGAGACGGACTGCAGGGGCGCAGGCAGATCGCAGCCCCGGCTTCCTGGCAGCGTGTTCAGGCTGCACTGGGATCCGTTGATGATGCCCCGATCCGTGGCATGTTACAGGAAATCGGGGTGGTCTTTGGTGATGGTGTGGCCATGGAACAGTTGCAGCAAACGGCGCGTGAC
>JAYGDH010000488.1:0-3979 GCA_046583055.1 Pirellulaceae bacterium
GGACTAGCTACGTGGCGACGCATGATGCCAGTGGGAAGGATCTTGGCGGTAAGACGCGGCACTTGGATCCGCGCTTTCGCATTGATGTGCAGGCCCAGTGGGCGGCCAGCTTCATCAAGCGAAATGCGAACCAGGAAAAACCGTTTTGCCTGTATGTCGGATTTTTTGCGCCCCATGTCCCGCTAGAAGCCCCCGAAAAATACCTGCAGCGGTTTCCCGGTGAGATGCCGCGGCGGCGACGCCTGGCCCTGGCAATGATTTCTGCCGTCGATGATGGAGTGGGGCTCATTGACAAGGCATTGGCGGAGACACGGATCAAGGAGAATACGCTGGTCTTCTATATTGGCGATAATGGAGCACCTCTGAAGATTCATAAGATCGATGCGCCGGGTGGCGGTCCAGGTTGGGACGGGTCGCTCAATGATCCCTGGATCGGTGAAAAGGGAATGGTCACCGAGGGGGGCATCCGCGTTCCCTTCGTGGCCCGCTGGCCCGGGCAGTTTCCTCAAGGCAAGGTGTATCATCGACCGGTGATTGCACTCGACGCTACTGCCACGGCACTGGTTGCCGGTGGATTGGAGCTGGACGACAAAATCGACGGTGTTGACTTGCTTCCCTGGTTAACAGGTAAACAAACGGGCGATCCCCACGAGGCGCTCTATTGGCGATGGTTGGGGCAAGCCGCTATTCGCGCTGGTGACTGGAAATATTTACAAGCGGACGATCGCGCTTACCTGTTTGATCTTAGTAGTGAGCAGCACGAGAAGCAGAACCTGATTGCCGAACATCCAGGAAAAGCGGCATGGCTCAAGAAAAAGTTGGCAGCCTGGTCGCAGCAGTTGGTGGATCCGGGGCTTGCCCGTGAGTTGGGCGCTGCTGGTGGTAAATACTTTGACCATTACCTGGATGGTAAAATCGCGCCGCGACCCAAAACCGCTTCAGCGAGTGCGCCGACAAAACCGGTCGCTCGTGGTCCCGAATCGCTTTTCAAGGCGCGTGACAAGAACCAGGACGGTTTTCTCACGCTCAAGGAATATATCGGCAATCCGAAGAATCGAAACGTGCCGGTCCTGACCAAGCGTTTTAATGGCTGGGACAAGAACAAGGATTCGCGTGTGACGCTCAAGGAAATGACCCGAAAATAGCTGATCCGTTGAGATCAACCCATTTAAACTCTCTTGTAAGGAGCTGTTTTGTGAATTATCGAGTGACCCTCTGCAGAATCACATCGTGCCTGGTTGCCTCCCTGCTGCTGGCTTCAGCGGTTGCCGCGCAAGAAAAAAAGACCGATCCGGTGGGAACCTGGAAACTGTCAGTGAAAAGTACCAGCCAGGGCCAGCGGACATCCACGATCAAGATTTCCCGCAAGGATGGCAAACTGGTTGGCCTCTATACGGGGACCCGCTCCGGCGAGGTAAAAGCGAGCGAAGTAAAGCTGACCGGATCCCAGCTATCCATCACCCTTTCCGCTGCCGAAATTGCCCAGGGACTGACGGTTGTTTACGTTGGCACGATCAAGGGAAATTCGATCACCGGTTCGGTCGAGTACCGGGTTGGGGATCGGAGTGGCAAACGGGATTTCACCGGCTCGCGCGCAGCTGCTAAGAATGTCCCGACCCCCAGCACGATAGCTGCTGGTGGGATGCAGAAGGATGTTCGTTACAGCGACAAGTATGACCGCAGCGTGCTGGACATCTGGATGGTCAAGTCAGCTAAACCGGCACCGCTGATAGTTTATTTTCATGGCGGCGGTTTCAAGCAGGGTGACAAGCGAGGTTTTGCCCGCAGCGGCTTGGTCAGGAAGTACCACCCGCAGGGAGTTGCCTTTGCCTCGGTCAATTATCCGTTCCTGGAACACGTGAATAAGAATTACCTTGAGATACTTAACCACACGGCTGAAGCGATCAAGTTCCTCCAGGCCAATGCGGCGAAGTACAACATTGACCCCAAGCGTATTTCGGTCATGGGGGCATCGGCCGGTGCCTTGATTGCCTGCCACCTGGGCCATGCCAAGAAACTGTCGATTGCCTCGGTCTATGCGATCCAACAACCGAAGGGAACGCCGTTGCTGACTATTCCCAGGCTGCGCAAGGATGGACCACCAATCGTGGTTTACAATCGTTCGGGGACCAACGACCGGGTGCACCATCCGGATAATGCAGCCGCGGTGCTGAAGCGTTGCCAGTCACTGGGTGTTTTTTGTGAGGCATACGGCGTGAAGGGGTCGGGGCTGTCGGAAATTCCGCAGGGCAAAAGGATTGACGACATTGTCATGAAAGTCTTCTACAAGTCGTGGAAGTTGCCGTTCCCGGAGAGTTCCGCCAGTAATCCCTCGAAGAACAAATAGGTTAACCATGTTGGACCGACGCAAGTTCCTCGGCAGTGGTGCCGTCTCTGTCGGGGCAGTTGCTGTCAATAATCAAGTCCAGGCAGAGGATGCCGTGGCAGATTCACCGTCCCCGGATGGCTACGATTACCCATTGCCCGCTTTTAACCCTGGCAGTCGCCTCGTCTTCCAGGGAGACTCGATTACCGATATGAAATGGGGCCGCAACGAGCGCGACCGCAATCATTACCTGGGACACAGCTACGTTTACCTGATCGCCTCGCGACTGGGCGTGGACATGCCGGAGGCCCGGTTGGAGTTTTTTAACCGTGGCATCAGTGGGCACAAGGTGGCCGACTTAAAATCCCGCTGGCAAAAAGATGCGATCGACATGCGTCCCGATCTGCTGAGCATCCTGGTGGGTGTGAACGACGTGGGTCGGGCGGGTGCCAAGGGAGTTCCGCTGGACCGCTGGGAAGCAGACTATCGGTCGATGCTCGAGGATAGTCGTAAAGCGAATGACAAGCTGCGGATTGTCCTGCTGGACCCTTTTGTGCTTCGTTGTGGTCGCTTGGATAACGATAGTGCCTGGAAAAGGTGGCGAGGCGAGGCGGACAAGCTGCGAGAGATCGTCGCGCGGTTAGCGCGGGACTTTCGGGCGGTCCACGTGAGAACGCAGGATGTCCTGGACCAAGCGGCCGAGGCGGTCAGCCCGGAACATTGGATCTGGGATGGTGTTCATCCATTGCCCCAGGGGCACGAGTTGATTGCCCGGGCCTGGTTGCAGGCAGTTAGCACACGTTGGGGGAAGTAGGCATGTGGAGAGTAACGCTGCTGGGATGTTGGATATTTGCGGGGCTGGCCGCGACGGATCGCGCGAATGCGGCTCCCAACATTCTTTTCTTCTATGGCGATGACTGGGGACGCTATGCGAGCGTCTATACCGATCCTGATCGTCCGAGTGTCAATGATGTGATTAAGACTCCCAGCTTTGACCGGATCGCTCGCGAGGGAGTGTTGTTTACGAATGCGTTTTATCCGATTCCCCAGTGTGCGCCATGTCGCGGGTCGCTGACCAGCGGTCGCTATTTCTGGAACTGTGGCAAGAAGGCATTCCTGCAGCCTGCCAGCTGGCAGGGCCACGAGGACCCGTTCCTGTCACTGCCTCGCTTTGGCGAATCACTGGCGGAGCGGGGTTACTTCGTGGCGCGTTCGGGTAAGTCCCTGGACCTGGCCAGGAAACGTCAGCGAGGATTGGGAGCGTCCCTGCAGACAGGTTACAGCCCGGATCGGTATGGTCACCAAATCAATCGAGGCGAGCGACTCAAGTTGCACGCGGACTTAACTGAGGAGGAAATTACCCAGGCCCGTGGGGCGATGGAGAAACGAGCCCGGGGATTCATTACGCAATTGGTCAAGGAAGCAGCGGGCAAACCGTTTTTCTGGGTCTTCGGTCCCATCGGCGTGCATCGACCTTATGTGGATGGTTCGGGGAAACGTTTCTGGGGTATCGAGCCGGATGATTTCAAGGGTCGGATTCCGGCCTTCCTGCCAGACGTGCATGAGATCCGCAGCGACTATGCTGATTACTTCGGTGAGATTCAATCGCTGGACTGGATGATGGGACTGTTCATGGAAGAACTGACCAGGGCA
>JAYGDH010000552.1:0-5771 GCA_046583055.1 Pirellulaceae bacterium
CCAGACAGGCTTGCGGACCGTGTAGCAGACTTCTCGTGTCCTGGTTTCCCAGACGGGCTTGCGAACCGTGTAACAGATTTCCCGTGTCTTGGTTTCCCAGACAGGCTTGCAGACGGTGTAGCAGACCGTGCGTTGGCAGGTCTCGTAAACCGGCTTGCGAACGGTGTAGCAAATATCCCGTGTCCTGGTTTCCCAGACCGGTTTGCGAACGGTATTGCAGACTGTGCGGTACCGTGTTTCATAAACGGGTTTGCAGACCGTGTATTCGCAGTCACGATAGCGCGTTTCCTGGACATTCCTGACGCAATCGATTTTCTGGTCTTCATAAACGGTTTCATAAACCGTTCGGTAGCACGTCTGTTGTTGCTTCTCGTACACGATCTGTCGCCGCGTTTTCATCACCGTGTGACACGTCGGTTTTGCACAGCAGTCAGCACTCTTGGCCACTCCACAGGCTTCGCCTGTACCAAGGTAGGCAGCAAAACTGGTGTCCGACCCAACGGCAGCCAGCAGGACGACTAGGCCGGTTATTCTTAGTCGGAAATTCATGGTGCACAGTTCTCCTTTGGTCTCTGCTTCCCCTCATATCAATTCGATTGGTTCAGGAAAAACTGGGCGGCTTCCGGGAAGGTTAATACCGCTTCATTCCATTTGCTTTTCCACGTTGCAGAGCATCCTGCCCAAGGCCTAGCATCGTCCAAAATGCTGGCCGCTTCCGTTCGGATAAACCGTTTGGTCTTCGCTCTTTATCGTCAAAATAAGGTAAATGACTTAAATGGGATAAACAAAGAACCTAAGGTTCCTACACCATATGGATCGTCCGGAAGATCCGCGGCCATTAAGAAGATCATATAAAATGGATAAGATAGATAAAATATAAGGTCTAGATAGGACGTTGATGGCAATCGTAAGGAAAGGCCCGGTTTGCCGTTTGGGACGGTTTTTCCGGTACGAACTTTTGTCATAGCGACTATGCTGTCAGGGAAGCCGATAACCGGGACGTGATGGGGCAGGTCTGGTAGTAAAGATGGTTCCGGTCAGGAAAGCTTGCCCCCTCTTCAGAGAGGGTTTACAGTGGACGCGCTATGCCCGTGCCCTGGCTGGTTTCGGACTTCAGCCAAGTTAAATGGCCAATACGATGAATGATCCGAAGAAAAATCTATTAGATGCGAATCAAACCGGATCTGTTCCCAAGGTCGTGGTGAGTCGTCTCAGTCTTTACCTGCGTGAACTACAGCACTTGGTTCGGGACGGGCATGAAACAACCAATTCCAAGCAGTTGGGTCAGTTGTTGGGGGTTACGGCAGCCCAGGTTCGCAAGGATTTGACTTACTTTGGGCAATTCGGTTATCCGGGGATCGGTTACCGGTGCCAGGAGTTGATTGTTGAATTCAAGCGTATTTTGGGAACCAGTGAGGCTTGGGGGGTCGCCTTGCTGGGGATGGGAAACCTGGGAAGAGCCTTGTTACGGTACCGGGGATTTGCCAGTCAGGGTTTTCGTATCTCGGCTGCTTTTGATGTCGATGATCATCTGATTGGCCAGTTGGTGGAGGGCATCGAGGTTCATTCCATGGCGGCCTTGCCGATCAAGGTTCAGCAATTGCAGATCAAGCTGGCAATGATTGCCGTGCCAGCGGTGGCGGCGCAGGAGGTGGCTGACCAGGCTGTTCAATCCGGCATCGAAGGGTTACTCAATTTTGCTCCGGTGACCATTACCCTGCCCGACCACGTGCAGAGTGTGGGCATTGATTTGGCAATTGAGTTGGAACAATTGTCATTCGCCGTTGTGACACATGGCCGAAAAACGTAAGTTATTGGTGTTCACTCCAGATGGATGGGCGTTTGGTACCCGGTGGTGTAATCGGTAACACTAGGGATTTTGATTCCCTCATTCTAGGTTCAAGTCCTAGCCGGGTAACTTGGCTACTACTATCCCGTTGGGTACTGCCGGCAGTACTCGTAGAGTGCCAGGGCGGTTGCAGTGGCAACGTTGTAGCTAAAGGGGAGACCGTAAACCGGGATTTCCACGGTCGCATCGAGCAATTCCAGGATCGGTTCTGCGAGTCCATGTCGCTCGTGTCCCACGACCAGCACGGTTTTCCGGGGGAACGAGTAGTCGTGCAGGTTTTCTGAGTGGGTGGTCTGTTCGAGTCCCACGAGCGTATAGCCATCGGCCTGTAGTTTCTTGAGTACCGGCGGCAGGCTGCGGCGGACCTCTAGCGATAGTTGTTCTTCACCTCCCCGGGAAATGGTCGGGTCGATCTTGCCATTGCCGCAGGTGATCAGTCGATTGATTCCGCAGCAACTGGCAGCTCGCACCATCCGGGAGAGGTTGACGTTGCTGCGCAACTGGGGACAGGCCAGGATAAGTGGGCGGACGTTTTCCAGTGCCGAGGGCGGTTTGTGGCGTTGATGAGTGAATTGATTCATGATTTAAACGAGCCAGGGTCCCAGCAGGACCCCCCACAATAAGCCACCTGCAATAACCAGGATAGGACTCACACGGTAACGTAGGATTAGGGTCATGGCCACTCCGGCGATCAGAAACCTGCAGGCAATGCTCCAGCCCGGTGAAACGCCGGTGGGGAAAAGCGTGGGGCGGGCGAGTTTCAGGACCACGGCTCCCATGATTCCCATGGATGCTGCATTGACGGCATCCAGGAATTTCGACAACGTGCGATGCGATCTCAATTTGCTTACCCAGCGACTGGTGATTCCAACTAGCAGGAAGGAGGGCAGGAAGATTGCGAGGGTAGCGACCACGGCACCGGCTACTGCTGCCGTCGGACCATGTGGTGCCATGACCACGTAACCAATGAAGGTGGCGGTAGACAGAATGGGGCCGGGGGTAAACTGGCCGATGGCAATGGCATCAATCAACTGGTTCGCTGTCAGCCATTGGTGATGATGGACCAGTTCCCCTTCCAGGTAGGCGATCAGTACGTAACCGGAGCCATACAAAACGGCTCCGGTCTTGAGGAAAATCCAGCCGAGCATGGCCAGGGAACCGAGCAGCCCGCTGCCGGTCGCGAGGGCGCCGGGAGCCACAGAGAGCGTGCCAGCGCCCATGAGCATAGCCGGAATCGAACGGGGCGCAGCAGGTGGTGATCGGGGCGTACCGGGAGATTGCGAATTGCGGGTTTTGACCAGCAGGGTTCCGACGAGACTGCTGAACAGCAAGACCAGGACCTGTTTTCCTGGCAGGTAAAGTGAAACGCCAGCGACCAGCAGGGCGAACACTTGCAAGCGTCGGTTGAACAGTGCCTTCTTGGCCAGTCGCCAGCCAGCAATCAGGATAATGGCCAGTACGGTCGGCTGGATGCCAGTCATCAGCGAAGCTGCTTGCGGAAGTTGACCATATTGAACATACAGCCAGGCAAACAGGCTGGTGATGATCACGGCGGGAAAGATAAAACAACTCCCGGCCAGGAACAGGCCTCGCCAACCTCCCTGCTGGTAACCAATATGGATGGCCAACTCTGTCGAATTGGGGCCCGGGATCAGATTGGTGGCTCCGACCAGGTCCAGGAACTCCTGTTCACTTAACCAGCGTTTCCGCTGGACGACTTCCTCTTCCATGGTAGCAATGTGGGCCGCGGGACCACCGAAGCCAAAGATGCCCAGCTTCAGGAAGAGACGGCTTAAATCTCGGAGCGTTGCGCGTGGCATGAGACGCCTTTCAGGAGGCCGGGTCGCTTGGTGAGAGCTCCCATCATACCACTACCTAGCTGGCTTGGCAGGTGACCACACAGGCAGGCAGTTCCAGCCGTCCTCTTTCCGCGGAGGATTCCTCGAACAGCAACTGGATCAACTCGGCCAGCTTGCTCGTTGCCAGGTGGTAGTAATTGTGTTTGCCGTCACGCCGACAAACGATCACCCCGGCTCCGCGCAGCAGGCCCAGGTGATGGCTGACCGCGGGTTGGCTTTGCTGGAGTAGGCCGCATAGTGTTCGGACGTTGATTTCCTTCTCTTGCATAAGCAGGAACATGATGCGTAACCGCGTGGCATCGGATGCCAACTTGAAGAACTCCACCATGCGGCCTGTCGAAACTTCGGAGAGGAGAGCCGGGTCTGGATGGGATTCTGATTTTCCGGAAGCAGGCGTGGATTCGTTCAGCACGTTATTACTCAAGTCACAAAAAATATCGAGAAGCTAAATTCCACACGCCCAGGACGGTGGAGACGGCGACGTATGATCAAAATGTCTGCTCAGGTTGCAGCGTATTGAATACCACCGTCTATCCGCAAAAGCGGACATGGTTCAATGTCGTGCTGATTTATCTCACACGTGTAAGTTAGACGAGAATACTACTTGAAATGACAGGTATGACCACGAACGTGGTTACCAGGAAAAGCAGGTTACCAGGCGTTTCATAATTAAACAGTTACTGAACATTCTAGCGACTTTGGATCAGGATGGAAGGATTGCCGGTAGAAAAAAATGCCAGTTGCCTGGTCTCTTGACTGGCTGGACAGGGTATCGTGTACCGGGCACAATCGAGCCTGGTGATCAACGTGGTTACCAGCCGGGGGATCATTGGTCCCCGCACCGTGGGGTAGCTCCAGGAGATCGGACCCGATGAATCCAACAACGCGACGCCTGTTTCCCTACATGGTCCTGGGCCTGGGCCTGATCGCGTTGGGCTGGGCTGTTAACTTCGGGACGCTCCCCAAGGCTGATTTCACCTTTAATAACGGGACGGAAATCAAGACGGTTGATCCGGCCAAGGCGACTGGCTCTCCCGAGGGAAGGATCATTAACGGGATCTTTGAGGGACTTCTCCGACAACTTCCTGTCCGAGAAGCGACGGGTTCGGACGAGTTTATTCCGTTGCAACCAACGACCGGTGGCGTGGCGGAGAGTTACCAGATTTCCGAGGATGGCAAGGTTTACACGTTTACCATGCGTCCCTCTGCACGCTGGTCCGATGGAACGTCTATCACGGCCCATGACTTCGTTTGGTCCTGGAGACGGATGCTGCACCCGGAGACCGGCTCCGAATACGCTTACCAGCTGCATTACGTGGTCCACGCGAAACATTACAACACGGGGGCTGTCGAGGTGGGGGATCGCGTGGAGGTGGAACTGGAACAACGCGGCCAGGAGAAACGGCGGGATCCCGTTCAGCCATTTCCGCGGGGACCGATTGACCGCGGGATCTTGAAGCAGATAGAGAATCCGTCTGGAAGCGATAAAGCCGGTACGGACGCCGAGCAGGCTGCTGCCAGGCGACGCCGAATTTACTACGTGGAAGTCAAGCCGATCGTTGCTGGCCAGGTGGACTGGGAAGCCGCAGGAACCCTGAAAACCTATAGCCAGGAACCGGTGGAGAATTCCGCTGTGGATCAGCGGTGTTATCACGTGCTGATTGACTTCGACAGCCAGGTTGCTATCCGGGCTCTTGATGATCAGACGTTGGAGGTGAAACTCAACGACCCCACGCCCTACTTCAAGAACCTGGTCGCTTTTTACCCGCTCTACCCGGTCAACCGCCGCTGTGTCGAAACCTTTGGGACGCCGAACTGGACCAAGCCAGCGAATATCGTCAGCAACGGCCCGTTCTGTATCCAGTTCCGTCGCATTCGCGATCGTTTGCGTCTGAAAAAAAACACGCATTACTGGAATGCGAAAGCTGTGCAACTGGATACGATTGATGCCTTGGCGATCAAGTCCGAAACAACCAGTCTCAACATGTACGTTAATGGGCAGCTTGACTGGTCACCCGCGATGCCCAATACCGTCATGGAGCAGATCAAGGAGCGGGATGATT
>JAYGDH010000513.1:0-12600 GCA_046583055.1 Pirellulaceae bacterium
ACATGACTCCAAGCGATCCGGAATTGCGACCGACTTTTGGTTCTCTCCGGCAAAGATCCGCAGTCGGGGACGCCGTAGTTAGGCGGCCAGTGCGAGGTTTTCCTCGGCAAATAAATAATGCGGTCAGCTTTTAACGTGGCCAACTGACCAACCACGACACGCCACGGACACTTCAGGCTATCCGGTCGAATCCAGTTCGCCCCCTTATCAAAAAAAGAAACTCTCGGTCATCGTCGAAATAACGACTCCCCTTATCATACCGCTGGTGGCACCTAAAAAACAGGTGCAAACCAGGACACCAGGGTAGTTCTCGATCCAGCGAGAAGGACATCTTGAGTTTTTCCCGGGAAATCCAACTTGGCGGGATTCCTCGCTGCTTGTTGATTTCCCTGGTAACCATGAGAATAAGCCACTTCCGATCGGAACTTTAGTTACCGGGCATCAGTACTTTCATGTTTCATTTTGACCGTGGTATCAAGTTAACCGCCATCGACCTGGCCGTAGACGTACGACGTCGCCAGCCGCGGGGATTCATGTCCCATGCCCACATGGATCACATGGGTCGCCACGAACTGGCCTACTGCACCCCGGCAACCGCCCAGCTCTACTGGCACCGACTGGGAAAACGACCGGTCCATGAAATGCCTTTCCGCGAGACGTTGGTTTGGAATGACTTCGAGCTGACTGCGCTGCCGGCTGGACACTGCTGGGGGTCCGCCATGTTACTGGCAGACGATGGGGAACAACGCCTGCTGTACACGGGCGACTTCAAGCTCGGCCCCTCGGCCACGGCAGAAACCGCCGAGCCTCCCTGCGCAGACATCCTGATCATGGAAACGACATTCGGCAAACCAAGCTACCGACTCCCGGAGCGTGAACAGGTCATTGAGCAATTGGTCAGTGCCGTGGAAAACGCCCTGGCGGTCGGCAAGACTCCCGTGATTCATGCCTATGTGCTGGGTAAATCCCAGGAGGTCACTCGCATCCTTACCCAACAGGGGATCCCCGTGGTCCAGCATCCATTGGCCTACGAAGTAAGCCAGATCTACGAGGCCGGGGGGTGCTCGCTGGGTGACGTCCAGTGTTACGAGGGTGACATTTCACCCGGATCTGCCCTGGTCGTTCCTCCGCGACGACAGCGGGCAGCAGGAATATCAATTCCGGGAGAGACGACCACGATCGCGGTGACCGGCTGGGCCAACAGTCCCAGCTCCCGTTACCGCCTGGGAGTCGACGTGGCAATTCCCCTCAGCGATCATGCTGACTATGACGACCTCTTCGAAACCGTGGAGATGGTGCAACCCAAGGTGATTTTCTGCACGCACGGACCCAAGTCATTCGTCGACGATCTGCGCAAAGCCGGGCACAACGCCCACTGGCTGGATGAAACCAGTCATGCTGTCCTGGCTCGCTGAAACCAGGATCAGTCGGTGGCCTCGGACGTGGACCTGTCTACCAGGAATTGCTGGCGGTAACGCTGCCGCCAGCGAATACCAAACCTACCGGCAAAGTAGGTAAATGTCCCGTAGACCAACAACATGCAGAAACACCAGCCTGCCTGCTTGCCGATCGAGACACTCTCGTAGTGAAGTTGCAGCATGACCAGGACAGCATTCATGTCACTGGCCAGCAGGCGGATGACCAGCAGGACGGCATAAATGGTTGTCACGATGAGTGACACCAGCGAGATGACCCAGACGGTGCTCCAGTCCGGCAACTGGTACAGGTAAACGGCATAGGCCAATTGCAGGATCCCGGCAATCAGGATCAGGTAGGTCCAGCAAAAAATTCCAGGGGGATCTTCCAGTCGGTAATAGTTCACCAGTCGCAACAGCGCGGGCCCCATCCCGAACAACGCTACCAGGAAAAACATACCGGCAAACCACTGTACGCTACTACGTTCATGGAACTGCGGTTCATAGCCAGGCTGGGTCGGGGGAGCCAGCCAACTCAGCAGGGGCGTCGATGCTTCTTCCGCTGCCGGCACGGGTTCGGCCTGGTCCAGGTTCCAGGCCTGTTCGTGCTCTACTGGTGGTGGCGGTGGAACATCCGGCGTGGGTAATGGTGGCGGAACTGTGGAACTCTCTGATTTCTCATCAGCAGGGGCCAGTTGAGGAACCCGGATAGAAGTTTCACACTTGGGACACTTGATGGTCTTCCCGGCGTACTTGCCGGGAATTTTCAACTTGCGACCACAGGTGCAGCGAAGCGGGATAAACGTCATGACCTATCCATTATGAAAACACGAAAAAAGTCGAGCATGTTCTCATACTCGACTTTCCAGTTTGTCGATTACAGCGTGACTGGTCAACCAATCAACGGTCCTGGTAAACCCGGGTACTTTCTTCCTTGGTAACCGGTGCAGGCGACTCGTTGCTAATGACCTGTACTCGAATCAGGTGATCTCCCGGCTGAAGTCCCTTGGCGGTAATCTTGTAAATTACTTCACCTCGAGGGGCAATTCGCTCCAACTGCTCAAAGAAAACCTGCTGTCCCTGGATGGCGACCGCGCTGGGTCCATTACCACTCAAGGGCTGCAACGCCGGTGACAGGGCAGCTCCCACGCGAATCCCCGTGGCCGCGCGGGTACCGACATTCGTCACGCGAATCTCGTAGGTAGTATCGTTACCCGTTTCAATCGGGCTCGACAGGTCTGTCACGCGAAACAATAGTTGTGCCGCCGATTCCACCTGCACGAGATGCTCGAACTGGTGTGTTAATCCCAGGCTGGCACGACCTTCCAGTCGCAGGCGTTGTTCACCCGCCTCGATCGGTAATGCTGTCACGCTGACGCTGTCCCGAACGTTGGCAGGCAGTTCTTCCAGGCTCCACAGGACGGCGTGGTGATTCGCATCATAACGCCCATGGTGATCGGTCTCTAAAAACTTCAAACCCTTGGGCAGGTAGGCCACGAGTTCCACGTTGTTGGCCGGTGCCGTACCGGGATTGGCCACCGTCACGGAATACTTGGCAGGACGCTCCAGGTAACGAACCTTGGGACCTGTCATGGCTACCTGCAACTGGGGTGCAATCACCTCAAACTGGACCACATCCTCGACGTAGACCTTGCCCGTCCCGCGCAGGGCGAGCACGTTGCGGGCCAGGCCAGCCTTGCTGGCTCTCAGCTTCAGTGCCAGTTGCTTGGTTTCACCAGGCCGCAAGGTGCCAATCGGGTATTCCAGTTCCCGACCAGCTGCATGGGTCAGTTGCTCTGGCACATCTTCCACCAGGACCAGGCTGGTGGCATCGCCACTGCCCGAATTAGAGATCGTGATGGACACCGTAATATCTTGTCCGATGAGTACCTTTCCTGGCACCGATTGTTTCACGATCAACTGGGGCTTGGTGCAGGTTGTTCGAACTGACGCACGTGCCTGGAAATCAACCGTCGCCACGCTCCCAATCTGACCCTCTTCCAACGGCATCAATTGCATGGAAATCGTAATTTCCTGGCCTGGCTGGAGTGTTCCCAGGTTCCAGGTCAGTCCACCATCAACGGCAGGTACCACGGCGGGAGATGCTCGTTCCAGTCGGGTTCCCCGGGGTACGAAATCGCGAACACGTACATCATGTGCAGGAACCTGGCCGACATTTCTGATCCTGGTCTCAAAGGTTGCCAGCCGGTTTACTTGAATCTCGGTCGGGGCACGTTTCTCAATCGTTAGTTTCGGAGCTTGCTGTCCATCAAACTGAGGGTTGCCCGGACGAGCCAGATCCAGGGCTGGATCTCCACCGACATCAGGCAAGGCTGACAAAGCCAGGGGTAATGCCGATTCCAAACCGGTTGCCAGCGCCCCCGGTTGTTCACTGGCAGTCCGTGTACCGCCCCGATCGCTAATCGCGGGATTGAACGGAGCTTCGAGAACAGGAGCTGCAGCGGCAGGCAATGCTGAAATCGCAGACGTATCGTTGAATCCTGCTGACGCAGGAGGCAGCAGCGGCATCGTTTCCGAAGCGGAAGGCAAGGGCAGGGCGGCCGGACTGGTTCCAGGCCCGCCATTTGCTGCCACGCCAACTGGGGCCGGCTCGGCCAGGAAATCACCTCCACCAACTGGTGCAGGATCCGATAACTGGCCTAACGAAAGGTTTGCCGGTGGCGGCACGAAATCCGTACTGCTCGCAGAACTCACGGGACTACTGACAGTTGTTCCCACGGCTGCTTCCGCACCGGGAAAATCAGTACCTGGCTTCAGTGGATCCTGATCCGTGAGGGATCCCGCGGTGGTAATTGCTGGGAAATCAGCATCGAACAACGCTTTACTCGGCGGTTTAATGGGAGCGGGATCCAGATCCTTAACAGGAATCATGCCGAGAGATTCCGCGGAGACAACTTTATTTGCTGCGGCCCCGGGGGCCATCGCCTGGGCATCACCGGGTGACTCCTGGTGGCTGGCAAAATGCCACACCGCCAGTGCTAACCCACCAACGACTGCACCTACGCCAATCATGGACGAGCGAAGCATCAGGCATTTCACGATATTCATGACACCACCCCAACAAGGCAATCGTAGCTCGATTGCGCCAATTCACCTCAGATCATTAATGACGTCTGCGTCAACCTACCACCGGTCGCATAAAACCGGCGGAGTGCGGTAAATACCAAAAAACAGCCCTGGCGAAAAGATCAATGTGCCGCCCGTGGTAAAATGGTCGGTCCCTATGATATGTTGGGAAACATGAGCGATCCGTCTTCCCAGCCCCATCATCCCGATCCTTTTGACCCGGCCACGATGCCCGATAAGGCAGCTGCTAGCACGATGCGTAAAAGACGCTGGCGGCTTCCCATCATGCTGTTCCTGCTGACCTGTTTCTCCACGTTCTGGGTGGGCGCCAATATCTGGTTTCCGATTCACTTCCTGGAGATGTCCTCGGTCAGTGGCAACTGGATGCCGGTGCGTGAAACCTTGGTCTCCCACTGGCAAGATGGCATGGTTTATATGGTGGCAGTGCTGGCCATTCTCCTGACGCATGAGATGGGACATTTCCTGGCCACGGTCTATTACCGGATCCCGGCCAGCCTGCCTATATTTCTCCCTTTTCCGATCTCTCCCATCGGAACCTTTGGCGCTGTCATTGGCATGGATGGAACACGTGCCAATCGGCGCGAGATGTTTGATATTGGGCTGGCGGGCCCCCTGGCTGGTTTGGTTGTTGCCCTTCCCATCGTCTGGATCGGACTGGCAACGCTTGATTTCCAGGCCCCCATCCATGGTCCTTTTGCCATTGATCTTCCCCTGGCCATGGAAATGATCCTGGATGTTCTTCAGCCGGAGGGATATGAACGCGGTATCGCGATTGCCTCCAGCCAGTTAAATCCGTTGTTCATGGCAGGCTGGGTGGGTCTTTTGATCACGGGTTTGAACATGATGCCGGTCAGTCAACTTGACGGGGGTCACGTGGTTTACACGCTGTTTGGTCGCAAGGCTCACTGGATTGCTCGAGGGTTCATGGTTTTTGCGATTGCCTATATCATCTTTGCCGACAACTGGAACCTGGGGGTGATGGTAGTGCTGGTATTACTGATGGGAACAGATCATCCTCCCACGCGTGACGACCATGCGCGGCTTGGCGCGGTCCGCATCTGCCTGGGCTACAGTTCGTTACTGATCCCGATCCTTTGTTTTGCTCCGCGGATCATCATTTTGCGCAGCTAGTTGGTTGGCAGGCGTTGTTTTCAGGCTCCAGCAGCGCATGCAAAGCCCCAGCAGGATAAAACTGCCCCCGACCCACGTCGACCAGCGTGGTGGGGTGTAATGCGCGGTCTGGCTCCAGGCCAGGTAAACCCAGGCTGGAACCAGCACGGGTTCCAGCAAGACGATACCTGCAGCTTCGTGCGTCGAGAGGGTCTGCAGACCACGTGTGAACAGCAGGTAAGGGATCCCCATCTGCAACATGCCAAACAGGGCCAGTAACAGCCATTGGATACCCTCCGGTCGTTGTCCGGAATGCAACACAAACGGAAGTAACACGAATACGGTGACGAGATGATTAACGGCTACCAGCCAGGCGGGATCCTGATCACGCATCCAACGCAGCGACAACTGGACCAGCGCATAGGTAAAACCGGCCAGCAGACCGAACAGGACAGCATCCGCAGCAGAGCCCTGGAGTTCCATGACCAGGATCAGGACCACACCGATCATCTGGAATGCTAACACGAACAGGTCTCTCCACCCCACGTTTTCTCCCAGCCAGAGAGATCCCAGCAAGACGACCCAGAAGGGAGCGGTGTGTTGAAGCCAGATTGCATTAGCTGCCGATCCGCGTTGCATGGCTGTAAGAAAGAAAACATTCATACCGGCAAAGACCAGGGCAACCGGGATCAAGCTGAGTCTCCAGCAGGGCCTGCGTACGAGGGGAAACAGGATGAGGCTGGCAAACAGTGCTCGCCAGCAGGCAATCGATGTTCCGGACCAGTCATGGAACCATGGGGACTTGGCAAAGAACCCGTTGGTACTCCACAACAGAGTTGCCAGCAGAACTAACAGCATCGCTCGACGGCGCGTCGGCGCGGTATCGGGGACTGAGCCAACTCCACCAGGTGCACGCACTTGCTGATCCATATTCCTGTTCCATCCGGTCCAGTCGATCTCGAGTCACCTGCGGGTCAACCATTTCCCGGCTACCGCTTTGCAGGTTTCCAGGCCAGGCATTACAATTCGGCGGCACTTTGATCCTGCAGGAAATAATACCACGTGTCGTGTTTACCGTGGTATCTGCTACCACTCTTCTAACCAGGCAAACAACCTTCATGACATCCACACAACAATACGACTGTATTGTGATTGGTGGCGGCCACAATGGATTGGTGGCGGCAGCTTACCTGGCCCGAGCTGGAAAATCGGTCTGCGTCCTGGAGCGACGAGATGTCCTGGGGGGGTGTGCCACGACAGAAAACCTCTGGCCGGGTTACCAGGTTTCCACTGCGGCCTACGTGGTCAGCCTGTTGCTTCCGGAGATTATCCGCGACTTGCGGCTCAAGGATTATGGACTGAACATCCTGGCTCGAACCCCTTCCTCCTATACCCCGTTTCTCGACGGCCGTTCGCTGACGATGGGCTCGGATCTCAAAGCGACCTGTACTGAAATTGCCAAGTTTAGCCAGGCGGACGCCGAGGCTTACCCCCGCTACCAGGCATTACTGGAACGTGTGGCTGCTGCCATGGAACCCATTTTCAACGAGACGGCTCCGAATCCGCTGCCGCTGTCACGTTCCTGGCGCAAGGTCGGCTGGCGTGATCGTTGGAGCAGTTGGCGCACGATGTGGCAAACATTCCAGCGCATGAAACAGTTGGAAGATGATTTACCGGCCACGATTGAGTTGCTGACCGGGGCGGCTCGACCGATTCTAGAACGGTGGTTTGAATCGGAAGTATTGCGTGCCACGCTGGCCACGGACGCCATTATCGGTGCCTTTTCATCGATTTCCTCTCCTGGCACCGCTTACGTACTGTTGCATCATGTCATGGGCGAGGCTGGCGGAGCGCGTGGTGTCTGGGGATATATCCAGGGAGGCATGGGTGGTCTAGCGAACGCACTGGAGCAGGCCTGCGTGGACCTGCATGTCGATATCGTGCGAGAGGCGGAAGTCAGCCGTATCCTTACCGAGGACGGTAAGGTCCAGGGAGTTCAGCTGGCCGATCACCGCGTGTTGATGGCTCCAGCGGTGGCCTCGAGTGTCGATGCTCACCTGACGTTTGAACGATTTCTCGATCCGTCGGACCTGCCTGAAACGTTTCGCCAGCAGGTTGCCCGTATCGATTACTCATCAGCTTCAGCCAAGATTAACCTGGCCCTCAGCGAGTTACCTAACTTCTGTGGCACGGCAACACCGGTCCTGGGGCCGGAGCATTGCGGCACGATTCACATTGGTTCAACGTTGAATTACCTCGAGCGAGCCTATGAAGATGCTGCCCGTGGCTGGCCCAGTACGGAACCGATCCTGGAGATCACGATTCCGACGAGTGTCGATCGCACGATTGCCCCGGAAGGCAAGCACCTGATGTCGATATTTGTCCAGTACGCACCGTACCAACTGGCGGACGGCAACTGGGACGACATCAAGGAGGACTTTGCCGATCGCTGCATTGAACTGCTGGCACGCTATGCTCCCAATATTCCCGGCGCGATTGAGCATCGCCAGGTACTCAGCCCGCTGGACCTGGAACGCACCTTCGGACTAACCGGTGGGAACATCATGCAGGGCGCCATGAACCTGAATCAACTCTATTTCATGCGTCCCGTGGCTGGCTGGGCAGACCATCGGTCTCCAGTGGAAGGCCTTTACCTGTGCGGTGCCGCCAGTCATCCAGGTGGAGGTGTAATGGGTGCCTGTGGCAGGAATGCCGCGCAGGAAATCCTTCGCGACTGCTAGTTTCCCCGGTCATTTTTCCCCCTAGTACCGTGAGAGCCCAGAGCGCGAGGAAGAACAAAACTACCATGATCCCCAGTGCGATCGTCCAGTTGAGCCAGGCATTGCCCATCCGACGTTCCCGGGTCTCCTCCTCGACTTTTTTCTTGCGCTGGTATTCTTCGCTGTCCACTTCCCGCAGACGAAACTGCACGTTGCAGTGAGGGCAGAGTGCATCCTGGTTCAGCATGTCGCGTGGGACTTCCAGCTGATGTCCCTGTGGACAATCGATGTGGAGCAACTCGGGTTCGTGATTAATTGCATCGCTAATCGGTGGTTCATCGGATCCTTCCACGGAAATCTGAACTTCCGGTGCCGCCGGTATTTCTTCCTCGACGGCCACGTGATCCTGGACCGTGGGTTCCACGAAATCCGGTTGAGGTTGCACCATGGGACCGGGGATCAGGAAAGCTTCGCCACATGTCGGGCACTGGCTCATCTGCCCGACATCAGACTCGTTTCCAGTCAGCACGTGTCCCTGCGGACACTGGAATTGAAATACCATCTTTTCTACTCACTTCACCCGGGACATGCCTGGTGAAAACAATAATCAAACAACAACTGCCATTCCAGGCGTGTCAGTTCCTGGCAAAGGACCAGCAATGAACCATCGGTTTCACCAACCTGCTGGCAGAGGTCAACAAACGCAAATGGATCCCAGGACCCATCTTCCGCCAGCGGCCTGGTGCCGGTTGGATTTTCATAGTGGGACAGGATCGGTGCGGCCGCCTCGGCAACCAGCGCATAGACCTCATGGCCAGCCACCTGGCGAAACCAGTACTTGGCGTTGGAAAAATCTTCCTCGCGGCGATGCATGATGACATGCCAGAAACTGCCGCTGGAAGTCTTGATCTCTTGGCTGATCTGGTGAGAGGAGTCCAGGAAATCATGCCACAACCAGGCAGCTGATATGCAACAGGCCGCGGCATCGGCATCTCGCAAGTCTTGGCCGGCAAAAGCTTTTTCGATCGTTAGTTGACGCAGTAACGGCTCCTGCTCTGCGGCCGGTTTTCCTGGACCAATCGCAACAGGCCGCGACGGATCCAGGATGGCTGCCAAAGCCGCTCCATATTCCGTTGGATTAAATGGTTCCACGTCTTCCCACACTCCGTGTTACAGGATGCTTGAAAAAAAGCTCATAACGGCGTTTTTATTTTACGGCGAGTTGCAAAACCATGCGATACGCATTCTGAACCAACTGTCACTCAAATCAGTCCCAGCGACAATTTACCTTTAACGCTGAGGGTGTTACACTGATATAGTGTCTATCCACTTCATTCTATGGAACTTCAGGACCTCTTGATCGATGCAAGCCGAATCCGAAGAAAAATCAAATCCGACTGACGCTCCACAAACCACGGAATCGCCGGCCACGAGTGCTGACCCGGAAACCGCGGAAAGTGCAACTGCCACTGGCGCCGAGGCACCCCAGGCTTCCGATCCAGTCGCTTCTCCGCCAGCAACCCCCGCGGCCGAGAGTGAAGCCACTGCCACCGGTGAACCGCGTCGGCAAATTAAGATCGGCTCACGCCAGCAACGAGATGGAAATACATCGTCCGATTCAGGCACGGAACCTTCCGTGGTCGCTGGCACAAATTCTACCGCCCCGAACCCGATTCCAACGGTACGGGATCCATTACCGGCCGACCTGGAAAAAGAGATCGAAGAAGCCTTGGGAAATACCAACCTGGATGAAATAGTCGCCAGTGAAGCAACGATGCAGGTCGGTGACACCCTGGCTACCGGCAGCAAAGTGCGTGCCACGGTAATTCGAGTCCACGGAGATCATGTATTTTTTGCCCTCGGCGGTCCGCATGAAGGAGCGGTCTCGGCGCGTCAATTCGAGGAGCCGCCAGTCGCAGGCACCCAGTTGGAAGTCATCGTCAGTCATTACAACAACGACGATGGCCTTTACGAACTGCGCCTTCCCGGTGCCGCTGTCGACGTGAAAGACTGGTCTGACCTGCAGGATGGTACGGTTGTCGAGGCACGGATTACTGGCGCCAACACGGGCGGGTTGGAATGCATGGTCAACACCATTCGAGGTTTTATCCCTGCCAGCCAGATCGGTGTTTTTCGCGTGGAAAATTTCGCTGATTACATCGACAAGAAACTTCCCTGTGTTGTCACCGAAGTCAATCGTCGACGCCGCAACCTGGTACTAAGCCACAAGGCCGTGCTGGAACGCCAGGCAGAATCGGATCGCAAGGAACGCATAGCAACTTTGGCCGTTGGTCAAATCATCGAGGGCACGGTCAGCAACATCCAGAATTTCGGCGTTTTCGTAAACCTTGGCGGCATCGATGGCCTGATTCATATCAGCCAGTTGAGCTGGGATCGCGTGGAAGATCCGAACGAGGTCGTCAAGAAAGGTCAAACCGTTAAAGTTCGAGTTGAGAGAATCAATGCACAAACCGGAAAAATCGGACTTTCCTACCGTGCCCTTCAGGAACATCCCTGGACCGGTGCCGCAGAAAAGTTTCCCACCGGCACGAGCGTGGAAGGTACCGTCAGCCGGATCGCCGAGTTCGGCGCATTCGTCAAGCTGGCGACTGGTGTCGAGGGTTTGATCCATATCAGTGAACTAGCTCACCATCGCGTCAGCGTGGTCAGCAGCGTCGTCAACGAGGGTGAACAGGTCACCGTCAAGATTCTCTCGGTTGATGAAGATGCCCAGCGCATATCACTTTCCCTGAAGGCCCTGCAGGACGCCCCGGCCAATGCCAAGAAGGATAGGTCCGGGTCGAACGATGACACGCCGGCCTGGGAACGCACGGTGCCGCAGCGAAAAGAACCGCTCAAGGGCGGCAGGGACAAGCCCAGTGGCGGTGAGCAGTTTGGCTTGAAATGGTAGCCGATCGCTCCAGCTGCTCTCCCTAGCCAGGAATTTTCACGAGAATGCGCCCAACCGTCTCGGCAGCCAACATTCTTTTGACCTGCCCAGGTATCTCTGCCAGTTCGGTTTCCTGGACGTATCCTGTGGGCCAGTCCAGTTTCCAGCGGCCTGCCAGGAGGTCCCAGTAACGAGACTTAGTGGCCTGATCCGTTCCCACCGAATCGATTCCTGCCAGGGTGACCCCCCGCAAGATGAAGGGGTACACGGTCACCGGCAAATCAGCACCTCCCACCATGCCACAGGCTGCCACGGTTCCCTGCGACACCGTTTCTCTTAATAGTTGACTCAACGTCGCTCCGCCGGCAACGTCGATTCCACCTCTCCACTGTCCACGTAGCAGCGGTTTATCCGAATCATCCTGCCAATCCTCTCGTGTCAAGACGCGGACGGCACCCCATTGCTGCAGCAACTCGGCCTGGCCAGGTTTTCCCGTCAAGGCAACTACCTGGTAGCCCAGTTGTTTGAGCAGCATCACGGCGATACTACCAACACCGCCCGTAGCACCCGTTACCAGGATCTCACCTTCGCCGTCCGAGTCGATACCATGATGTTGCAGGGCCTCGACACATGCCACAGCAGTCATCCCGGCCGTCCCGTAAATCATGCAGTCTCTCAATGACAATTGCTGAGGACGGGCAATCAACCAGTCTCCGGGGATACGGATTTGCTGTGCCCACCCCCCCCAGGTAGCTGCTCCCAGGCCACACCCGGTGACCACCACTTCGGCTCCTGGATTCCACCTTGGATCCTCGCTCTCGAGCACGACTCCCGCGGCATCGATCCCGGGAACATGGGGAAACGATCGCACGACCCCGGGGTGTCCGGTCGCGGCCAGGGCATCCTTGTAATTCAAGGAGGACCACTGGACCTGGACCCGTACATTACCTTCCGGAAGATCACCTGGTACGCAATTCATGCAAGCGGCCTGGATCTCTCCCGTGGAATCACGATTGACGAGGTAGCAGGCCAGGGTATCAGCAGGCGTCATGGTTCATGGTTCCTTCGGGTACAAACAGCGCTTTTTCGTGGGCAGCAAGCAGGCATTGTAACCACTCTGCCCGTGTTTGTATCGCGTTACCGGTTGCTGTCAATTGACAGATGGTCATCAGGGGCGATACAATTTTCAAGATTCTTCCCGTTAGCAAAATATTTTCCACAGCGACCGTGTCGGTTGCTCATAGACCATCGATATATCACTGGAGCGCAAATCAATGAGTAATGTACAGGATTTTACGGATGACAATTTTTCCCAGGAAGTACTGGAATCCACGACACCGGTCCTGGTCGATTTCTG
>JAYGDH010000550.1:0-8302 GCA_046583055.1 Pirellulaceae bacterium
CGCTCCCCCGGCCGAGGATGCAATCGAATCGACTCGGGATGCTCAAGCCACTGCTCCCACCACTCCCTTAAAAACAAATGAAGAACTCGTCATTCCACAGGTAGAAACGGTTTTCGAGCCATCTACACAGCTGGCAGTCACGCCTGAATCTGCAGAGCGGATTTGGCAGCAAACACTGGCGTCCCTTGGAGATGTGACTGCTGATTTAGCCAAGTGCTACGACTGCGTAGCACTTTCCGCGCCAAATCGTCTGGCCGTCCGCTTTAAAGCCAGCTATACTCTCCAAAAGGAGTCTTGTGAGCGGCCAGAACGGAAATCCCGGTTGGAAGCAACCTTGTCCGAAATTACCGGACAGACGATGCGAATCGACCTTGAATTGCTGCCTGATGACAAGGAAACGGCCACCCCCGTTCCTGTTATCAAATCGCGACAACAACAGATCCAGGACGCACAACAACAGTCTTTTGTGCGTCAGGCGCAGGAGTTGTTCGAAGCAGAAATTCTTCGTGTGGACTCTTCCGAATAGAACTGGCTGCTCTTCCGGCACCTCCCAGGCCGACACCTGCCCGCCTGGGGCCATGTATTAACGACCCTGATGATACCGGGAACCGTGTCACACGTTCCCTGCTCGATCAGGACGGGCGGATATTTTCAAGAAGGGCATCATGTTCAAGAATTTTAGCAACCTGACTTCACTCATTCGCCAGGCCGGCTCGATGGGCGGCAAGATGAACGAAATCAACGAACAACTCAAGGACCAGCGAGCGCAGGGGAACGCGGGGGGCGGGATGGTCACCGTCGAGGTTAACGGGCTCGGTGACGTATTAAAAATCAATATCGACGCCACCCTGGTTGAATCTCGGGATGCCGAGATGATGGAAGACCTCTGTGCAGCAGCGACCAACCAGGCCATCGTCAAATCCCGTCAACTGCATGCCGAAGCCATGCAGACTTTAACAGCTGACTTCAACATGCCGCAGTTAACGGATGCACTCTCCCAGGTGCTTGGCAAAACGGACAAGGATTCATAACCGATGGCGCAACTCACCGAATCGGTGGTCGAGTTAATCGATCAGTTTTCCAAGTTACCGGGCATTGGTCGTAAGTCGGCCGAACGCCTGGCTTACCATATATTACGGGTCAACAAGGCCGACGCACTCGCGCTGGCCGATTCCATCAGCAACGTCCGCAACAACGTTCGTTATTGCAAAACCTGTTTTAACCTTTCCGAACAGGAGGAATGCCCAATCTGCTCGGATCCCAGCCGAGATCGCACTGTCGTCTGCGTGGTTGAACAACCACGCGACCTGATCTCGCTCGAACAGGCTGCTGGTTACAACGGGCTGTACCACGTACTACTGGGACGCATCGCGCCCCTGGAAGGAATAGGTCCAGAGGACCTGATGATTGATGCGCTCGCCGAACGCGTCCGCAGCGGGCAGTTCCGTGAAATCATCATGGCCACCAATCCCACGGTGGAAGGAGACGGCACCGCCCTGCATATCTCGAATCTTTTCCGGGACATACCGGTTACGATCACGCGCTTAGCACGCGGCATTACCACTGGCAGCATTCTCGAATTCACAAACAAGGAAATCCTGGCAGACGCCATTGCCGATCGCCAGACGTTTTAACTAAAGACACCAATTCCACCAGGACTCAAGAAAGGACCACCCTGAACCGGTAACCATCGCATGCGATTATCCTTTGGTCTCGAAACACGCCAACTGCAAACCCAAAAACTGGCTCCCCGGATGATCCAGTCGACGGAGATACTGCAGTTGCCCATCGCGGCACTCCAGGAGCGAATCGAGAAGGAGATGACTGAAAACCCGGTTCTGGAAATTGAAGACAAGGATCCCAACCTGCCGGAGGAACCATCTGAAATCACCTCCGCCGATGCCCCGACCGAAGAAGAAAAAGAACTTGTTGTCAACGAAGAAGCCAGCAAGGGGGAGGATTTTGAAAGGCTGGCTGAACTGGACCGCCAGATTCCCGACCACTTCGACGAAATGCCCCGTCGCTCGGTAAACCAGATTCAAGCGGACTCCGATCGCAAACATGACAGCATGGCCAACGCGATTGCTCGCCCAAAATCACTCAACGACCATTTAACCGATCAAATCGGCGAATTGGATCTTGAACCTACCCTGGCGCAACTGGCCACCAAGATTATTTCCACCTTGAATGCAAGTGACGGTGGCTTCTTGAAGGTCAGCCTGACCGATCTCCTGCCGTTGGATGCAGGTCCGGAGGTCATGACGCTTGCAGAAGAGGCCTTGAGGATCGTCCAGAAATTGGATCCGCCAGGGATCGCCGCCAGGGATCTCAAGGAATGCCTGTTGCTACAACTGCTACCGAGCATGCCTTTTTTCGAGGAGCTTCAGGTGCTGATCTCCCAACACCTGGAAGACCTGCGAGACAATCGACTTCCCCTGATCGAACGAAAGACCGGGTTCTCCATTGAGAAAATCCAGGAAGTCTGGAATGAACTGCGCAACCTCAATCCCAAGCCTGCATCCCAGTTTACGGACGACTACGTTCCCACCGTAACGCCGGACGTACAGTTACAGCAGAATGACGATGGATCATACCTTGTGATTGTCGATGAAGGTCGAACTCCGCGTCTCTATATCAGTAATTACTACCGGGAGCGATTGAAACACGGAACCGCAACAGCCGATGAAAAAGAGTTCATCAAACGCAAGGTGAACGCCGCTCAATGGTTAATGGAAGCAATTGAACAGCGTCGCAATACGTTGCGAAAGGTTGCCCAGGCCATCGTTAATTACCAACAGCCGTTTCTGGACGATGGTCCGGAACATATCGTGCCATTGAAGATGCAACAAATTGCCGACCAGGTAGGTGTCCACGTCACCACGGTCAGTCGGGCTGTTGATGACAAGTGGATAGAAACTCCACGAGGCCTTTTCCCGCTCAAACGATTCTTCGTGGGTGGCACCACCGGAGACGACGGTGAGAATGTTGCCTGGGACCGAATTCGCTTGAAATTGCAAGAATTAATCGACAAGGAAAACAAGGCGAAACCTTACAGTGATGACGAGCTCGTCAAGGAACTCGGAAACCACGGCATGAAAGTCGCCCGTCGCACGGTAACCAAGTACCGCCAGAAAATGGGCATCCCAAGTTCTCGACAGCGACGCGACTGGACCCAGAACAAGAACGCCTAGTCGGTTGATCCTACGCTGCGCGATCAAATAGATTCGATGTGTAAACCGCGACGACGACGTTCCTTCCGCCGCAGATCATCCAACAGGTCAGCTACTTCCGCCACGTTTTCAATTCCGCGAAGCCATAATTCAGGATGAGTACAGTCACTCGAGTTCACCTTGATGGATCCCACCCCAACCAGCCGCTCGAAGATTCCCTGGTAATACGTCACGTCATCGATGTCGATCACCTCAATCCGATCAGAAACACGCGTCAGGATACCGGACCGGTGAATGAATCGTTGCGTGGTCAGGTGATACCAAACATTCATCTTGCGGTACCACGCCATGAGCCCCAGGCCTATCCAGACAGCAGTCAGGCAGAGCAGGATATATTTGCCGCGGTTACCCTCTCGAAGTTGCTCAAACCGAACCATCAACAGGATCACCAGCAGGGAAACGAATCCAGCTCCCAACCAGCTGCCAATCATGGCCTTCCCGGAATAGCCGCCTTCCCAGGCATCCTCCTCTGGATCTTCCCGGTCGGCATCTTCCGGCGCAGTTCGCAAGCGATCTACTGGCGAAAGAGCATCTACCCGCCTATCCTGCGAGTCAGTATCGAGGGTAGTTTTCCGCTCGAGCGGATCAACATCACGCGGATCGATCGGATCATCTGAACTCATTTCAATTCCTTTCCAGCGAGAGGTCCCAGTTCCCTGTTGACGTGATCACACCCGGGAAGTTGACGTGATCACACGCGGGAAACCGATCGATATTATAGCATTGCCATCGAGCCTGGATGACCTAACCACTTAAAAAACAGACATTTCATTCCTGCAACTGAACCCCGCCACTTTTTCCTGAAGTCCTCGGTCTGAACAGCTGTTGTGCAAGCAAGCTCGAAACCGCTATTCTGGGGCATAAGTATTTTATTTTTCCGTTACCCTGGTACTGACCACGGGGGTGTCTCTCACCACCGACGCCTGCGAGAACTGGATCTATCTCATGCGATGTCCATTCTGTCAAACCGACAATGACCGGGTACTTGATTCCCGAAGTTCCGAGGAAGGCTATGCTATTCGCCGGCGCCGGGAATGCATGCAATGCAAACGACGTTACACGACCTACGAGCGACTCGAGGAACTGGCCATCAAGGTGGTCAAGAAAGACGGCGCTCGCGAACCGTTCAGTCGGGACAAGATTCGCCGTGGCCTGGAACACGCCTGCTGGAAACGACCCTTAAGTGACGACCAGATTGATAACGTCGTGGCGGAAATCGAAAGCGATGTTTACGCCAACTTCGAATCTGAAATCGAAACCAAGCAACTCGGCGGAATGGTCATGGAACACCTGGGAAGACTGGACCAGGTCGCCTACGTCCGCTTTGCAAGTGTTTACCGGGAGTTCAAGGACGTCCATGACTTCGTGGAAGAACTCGAACCCATCCTCAAGAACCAGCGAGACAATCCTTTTTGACCTCCTCAACGCGAGCGGTCAAGCACAAACTCCGGCAGCCGAGTTAACATCTCCGCCGCTGGATTACTGGGCAGCCCTTGCAAGCAATGGCCGGCCATCGCGACAAACTCCAGTGCCCGCTGGCGTGCATACTCAATTGACCGGTGTTGTTCCAACATCGGTCGCAACCGTGCAGCTCTGTTTTCCGAAGGCCCCTGCATGATTTCGCTGAGTTCGCTGCGTTGAGCGTCGCCAACCTGATGCCAGAGATGAATCAGTGGCAACGTCGCCTTTTGATGCTGAAGGTCCGTTCCCAACGATTTCCCTGTTTTCGCTTCTTCTCCGACCACATCGAGCACGTCGTCAACAATCTGGAAAGCCTGCCCGAGGCAACGTCCAAATGACTCCATCTTCTCGCCAAGTCCCTGCTCGTTATCGTGCTCCGGCATCCCCAGTCGACAGGCACAGGCACAAAGCGCGGCGGTTTTCGCATCATTGACGGCCAGGTACTCTGCCTCCGAGACACCATACTTACCTTGATTTCCCTTCTGTCGAATCTCCCCTTCACACAGTTTATTCGTGGTTTCGCCGATTAGTCGGCAGGCCCACGTCGAGTCCAGTGTACTGGCCAAATAAAATGCCTGCGTAAACAGGAAATCACCTAGCAGGATACTGGCTTCCGTGTCCCAACGATCGTTTACCGTTGGGCAATGCCGCCTCATCGTGGCCGCATCCAGGACGTCATCATGAACCAAAGTCGCCGTGTGAATCATCTCCACGACCGTCGCCAGCAGGATATGTCGCGACGTCACCTTGCCCACTGACTTAGCCACTAACAACAGCAGGATAGGCCGTAAACGTTTCCCGCCCAGCAAGCATCCGTAGCGCACCAGGTCATCGACATAGGGAACCTTGCTTCGCATTTGATCCGCCAACATCGTTTCCACGGCTGCGAGTTCCTCCTCAACAGGAGCCGCATACACCAGGCCGCTACGATGTTCCTGCCATGTTTCCGCTGTCGAACTCAACGTTTTCCTCCTGCTGAATTCATGAGTCGTGTTCCGGGTGGACAAATTCTCCGCTACGACCACCCTTCTTTTCGAGCAAACATAGATTTCGAACGACCATCGCTCGATCGATCGCCTTACACATATCGTAAACTGTCAGTGCCGTCGTACTGGCTGCCACCAGGGCTTCCATTTCAACACCTGTTTTGGCCGTCACTGCCACTTCCGCCTCGATCCGCAAACGGGTAGGCTCGGGAAACTGGTAATCGATGGTGACTGAATCCAGCAAGAGGGGGTGACATAGTGGGATAAGATCTCCAGTCCGTTTGGCAGCCATGATACCGGCCACGCGTGCCACCTCGAGAACGTTTCCCTTGCTGAAATCGCGATCCTGAATTCGCTGCAGCGTTTCTGCCTGCATTTCTACGATCGCCACAGCCCGGGCTATTCGTGCCGTGACAGACTTGGCACCTACATCCACCATGCGACTGGCGCCGTCTTTGTCGAAATGTGTAAATTCGTTCATGGTTACCCTGCCGCCTTGTCTGAATGGGCATTCCAGATAGATTTCGGATACCAGCACAAGGGATCGGTCCGCCATCTGGCGCATACTCTGCTTTACCGTACGCTGCTGATAAAGTTAACCGCACAATTGATCGTCACGATATTCGAAACTATCAACGGGCTGCTTGGCCTTGAATACCTGTACATTAAAAAAACCCGCCGCAGCGGTCTAACTGCGACGGGTTCAATGAATCGGCGATATACTCTCAGCGGATCGTCCAGGACGAGCCCAGAGCCTGTGCTCTAGACCAATTCCTTTCTAGATCCGATTAACGTTCGCAAGCGCTCCGCTAACAGGTTAGCATCAAACGGCTTCTTGAACGTTTCATTGATACTTGATCGATCAAAGCTGATCGGTCCACCGACATCCGGCAACAACGCAATAAGTGTTGTTTCCGTGAAGTCACTATTCTTACGTAGGTTCTGACAAATCTGCAGTGACTCTACCTTGCCGATTGAAAAGTCCACGATTATGCAATCGGGATGAAAACTTTCGGCCTGAATTCCCGCTTCAAAGCCACTGGCTGCAACAGCCACCTTGAAAGACTTTTCCGGGGGTAGTTCACGCTTGAGATTCTCAATCAATATTTGATCTTGTGCTACAATCAGTACTTTGGCTACCGCTTCATCTTCCAGATCCCCAAGAGGCATACCATGCTCCTTGAGGAATTTGATCAGATATTCGCGGGGTATACGACGGTCTTGTGAGCCAGGAATCCTGTAACCTTTAAGGCGACCGGAATCAAACCACTTACTAACCGTGCGCGGAGCCACTTTACAGATCTTGGCGACCTGTCCAGTTGTGAAGACCTTCATCGCAGGCTCTCCATTAATCATCATTGAGTCGTCTTGACGCCATCTCCGAAAGTCACGATGACCTTCAGAAGTGACACCACCTGGCCCCCTGGGCTTACAGTTCCTCACACAAGGTGATTCAATAACCGGTTGTAGGGAACCAGTTGCTGTAAACGCTTGGGTTGGGGCTAACGGTAAATCGCTTCTTTTTGGCTTAGAGTCAGCTCCTTCTGATCCGCGCCTTACTCAAAACGTAAAAATGAAAAATGTTCGCAGAGGCATTCGTTTCAAAAAACGGCCCTGCGACCAGTTCTCAAATAATTTGTACTCGGCGTAGTACCAGCTTAAGAGAAGAAACTCCCCGATAAGAACTCATCGCGCTGGGTCAGCAACGAACAAGTCCCCGGGTGAGACGCAAAGACGTCCCTGAGAAATCCCCCCCTAAGCAGTCAGTCATTTTCTGCCGCTTCATCCGTTCGGATGGTTTGGCAGAAACATAACCTCCTGACAGTATGTTTCGATTCAAACGGGGTTAGGACTTTAGGAAGTTCCTACAGTCATAACGAGCAATCCGTTGAGGAGTTACATAGCGACAGGGAAAAAGGTAGCGAATGCTCGTAGTTGTACTGCGTAAGTAGTGCAGACCATTTATGTTAAGTCATTTAAACAGGAAAAGAATTCCGCTTAGCCAAGAAGGTCCCATCAGCAAAAAAATCCTCTCAACCAGACTAACTAACATGGGAAGACACGGTAAGGCAGAGGTGATTCTAACGGTTTTCCTGAATCTGCCGGAACCAGGCTAACCGCTTTGGAGCGTTCGAATCGGGGCTACATGCTAACCGGCGGCCACGTTTTTCCCTGGATCTTCTTCATCCTGGTTGGCAACGGCTGCTGCAGATTCAGCAGTTTGCTGCTGTTGCACCACTTGCTGGGCAATTTCTCCGTTTTCACTGACATCTTCGAAGCGAACGGAGACCCGCTTCGAAACACCCGATTCCTGCATCGTAACGCCATAAAGCGTATCTGCGGATGTCATGGTCTTCTTGGAATGAGTCACGATCACGAACTTAGTCCAGCCGAGAAATTCCTTGAGTACCCCAACGAAACGACCAATATTGGCTTCGTCGAAAGGAGCATCTACCTCGTCGAGGACGCAAAACGGGCTGGGACGGAACTGAAAAATAGCCAACAACAACGAAACCACCGTTAGTGCCTTCTCTCCACCACTGAGCAACGAGTTGTTGAAAGATGGTTTGCCGGGCGGTGTCGTAACAATCTCCACACCCGCCTCTAAGACATCCTGCCCCTCTT
>JAYGDH010000610.1:0-7724 GCA_046583055.1 Pirellulaceae bacterium
CCTGCAGGGCTATGTACACACACGAGCGGTCGCTCGTAAAACGTCTTTCAGTAAAACCGTATGCACTTTTGGTAGTCAATAGTGATCTTGATCGCGATGCACTCAATGAAGTGATGACCAAGGAAGAGATTACTTGGCGCAGCTGGTGGGATGGTGGCAGCACCCGTGGTCCCATTGCCGGCCAGTTCAACGTAAGTAGCTGGCCTACGATTTACGTGCTGGATGCCAAGGGTGTTATTCGTTACAAGGGCGTCCGTGGCGCTGCGATGGACAAGGCAGTGGATACGCTGCTGGCCGAGATCGAAAACGGCTAGCTGGTATCCCATAACAGGACGTACGAACACGAACGCGTGTCGAGTAACATCGGCACGCGTTTTTTTGTCGGTAGGGTGAGCAACAATGAGATCGTTCAACGAGCAGGTTGAAACGGGTTCTTGCTGCCAGGAGAAGCAGCGCGGTAATCCGAATTGCTGGTCAGTGCTTTCAGGAACTCGATCAGATGCACGATTTCGTCGGTCGTCAACTGCAGTGGCTTGATGGCCGGGTCCAGGTGTGGGTTGCGATTGCCACCTTCATTGTAGAATTCGATCACGTGCCACAGTGAAGTGATGCTGCCATCGTGCATGTAAGGTCGCGTTTCAGCAATGTTGCGAAGGGAAGGTGTTTTGAACTTTCCCTGGTCAGCGGCTTTCCTGGTGTGGTTGAAAAGCCCACGGTCGGAAGACGTGCTTTGCCAGGAAATACCCGTGTTGTGAAATTTCTCGTCCGTAAAATTAGGGCCACTGTGGCATTTCCAGCAACCGGCGCGACTGTCGAATAACCACATGCCCTGTCGTTCGGAGTCGGTTAACGCCACATAGTCGCCTGCCATGAACCGATCTACGGGGTTATCTCCAGCCAGTAGAACACGTTGAAAGCTGGCCAGGGCGCGGGCCAGGTTCGTACGGTTAGTTCCATCCGTGAAGGCCTTTTGAAAGAGGGCCTGGTATTGCTTGTCCCGGTTCAGTCGCTGGATGGCACTGTCGACCTGGAAACCCATTTCCAACGGGTTTTCAATGGGCTTCAAGGCCTGTTCTTCCAGTGTCTTTACGCGACCGTCCCAGAAAAAAGAGCGACCGTAAGCACTGTTGACCAGGGTCGGGGCATGACGTTTTCCCCGACTGCCCTGGATCCCCAGTGCAAGTGGATCGGGGCTGGAGAAATGAAATCCAGGAAGATGGCAGCTGGCACAGGAAACCTGGTAGTTGGCTGAGAGGATGGGATCGAAGAAAAGTCGACGTCCCAGTTGAACTTTTTCGGCGGTCAGGGGGTTGTCCGCAGGAATGGGACGGTTGGGATTGAGCCCCAGCGGCACATGGTCCAGGTCCAGGTGTGTCGGCAGTTGATCGACGGGTAACGGGGGATGTCGGACCTGGCCCAGGGCGGTACGCTGGCCTAGCCCGATGGTTGCCAGCATGAGAAGGACGATGCAACGAGTGATTATTCTCATCACGGACGCATCCTTTCACCAGGAGTGTTGCGGGATGAATTTAGCTGGGACCATAGCCATAGATATGTTGAATAGGGGTGACATGACCCCAGGCAATCACGTCTCGAGTCGTTCCCAGGGCGGTTGCAATCTTGTCTCGTTCCTTGGGGCTAGGAGTCCAGCGTTGCAGCAAGATTGCAGCTACGCGGTCATGTCCCAGTCCGGAAGCTTCAACCAACTGCTCGTAGTTGATTTTGTTTTCCTGGCATAATTCGGCAACACTCTTGGCCATCTAGAAATCCTCTTTAAGACCGAAGCGATGGTATCGTATGTTTCGTGGAGCCATGTTATGTCCCCAGCTGATCGTCTCTGGTTCGACCTGGAATGCAGCGGCTATTTTCTGGCGCTCTTTCGGGCTGGGGGTCCAACGCCCTTTCAGGATATCGATCAAGCGGGCTTCCGGTAACTGCGATTGTTCGGCCAGTTCCTTGACGTTGAATCCCGATTCCTCGAACAGTAAATCAATGGTTTTCATTTTAAGAGCAATATGTTTTTTGGAGTGGGTTTGACAGGTGATTTATTCCGATCTGTTCCATTATGCCGAGGAGACTTGTTTTGGACAAGGAACATTGAGGTTTCTTGGCCTAAAGAATGATATAATAATAACTTACGGAAGCGCTCTGGGGTTCCAGCGGTTTCCCATGTATAATAATACCCAAGAGTACCCTGTCTCCCGTTTTTACCGTCAATAAGAGCCTGCCTACTGAGATTCGATCAAGGTATTTAGCATCGAATCAATTGCTGGTGAACGAGCATTGAGAATTTGTTTCCGGGTGCTTTCCGGGTGCTTTCCGGGGCCTTGTTTTCAAAGAAAAGATAGGTGCAGGAGCTACAGCGGTTTAGTTTCGAGCAGGAATTGCCTCATGTCAGTACTGTTGGAATCATTGGGCAGCTTTTGTAGTGTTCCATTTACCAGGTGAGTTGTAAGGACTGAGTATGGCAACGAACATTGTTGATCGCGACACGGTGGAATTGAAACCTGAATCCAAGTACGAGTACCCGGGTGTACCTACCACCTGTGATGGTGCGGCTGCGGTGGTTCACGTGGAAACGCATATCTGCCAGGGAACAGGTGCCTACCCGATCACGAGTTCCACCACGATGGGAAGCGGATTCAACCAGGCAGTCATGAATGGAAAACCCAATCTCTGGGGTGATGATCTCATCTTTGTGGAGCCTGAAAGCGAGCACTCGTCAGCGACTTTTTGCGAGGGATTTGCAGCGTCTGGTGGTCGAGTGACGAATTTTACATCAGGGCAGGGATTGATCCTGATGAAAGAAGTGCTCTACGTGATTTCTGGTAAACGATTGCCGGTCGTTTTTAATATTGGTTCTCGCGCGTTGACCAGCCAGGGTTTGAATGTGCATGCGGGGCACGATGACGTGATGGGTGTTGCCGATTGTGGTTGGGGTATCCTGTTTGCCCGCAACGCCCAGGAAGCGGGTGACCTGTGCCTGATTTCTCGACGAGCGGCCGAGGCATCTCATACCCCGTTTTTCAATGTTCAAGATGGCTTCCTGACAACCCATACGGTTGAGACGGTCCTGTTGCTGGAACCCGAATTCATGAAAGATTTCGTGGGTAAGCCGGAAGACAAGCTTCATAACCTGATGGATCCTGCTAACCCGCTGATGTCTGGCGTGGTGCAGAACCAGGACGCGTACATGAAGGGAAAGATGGCTCAACGCTGGTATTACGACCAGGTCGAACCGGCACTGGCCGATGCTTTTGAAGAGTTTGCCAAGAAGACGGGTCGCAAGTACGATTTCGTGGATGGTTATCGTTGCGAGGATGCGGAATATATCCTGGTTGGTGTCGGCTCTTACATGGAGACAGCTCAAATCACGGTCGATTATCTGCGTGAAGAAAAAGGGATCAAGGCAGGGTGCCTCAATATCTATTGTTTTCGTCCATTTCCAGCTCGACAGATCGTGAATCGATTGAAGGATTGCAAGGCGTTCACGGTAATCGAACGAATGGACGATCCGTTGTCGATAACAGGTAATCATTTGACACGTGAAGTGAAGGCAGCTTTCTGTGATGCACTCAATGGGCAGGGAGGCCTGGAAAAAATCGATACCATCCCCAAGATGTATGCGGGTGTTGCGGGATTGGGGAGTCGCGATGTGCGTCCAGGCGACATTATCTCGATTTACAAGAACATGATGACGGATGGACAGGACTTTTTCAGCGTGGGTATCAAACATGCCTCGGCACTCAATATGGATGAAGATCCTGATTTGCGTCCGTCGGGAGCATTTTCCATGCGAGGCCATTCCGTGGGAGGATTTGGCTCGGTCACGACAAACAAGGTGATCGCGACCATCGGGGGCGATGTTTTCGGTAAGGATGTGCAGGCCTATCCCAAGTATGGTTCAGAAAAGAAAGGTTTGCCGACCACGTACTACCTGACCGTGGCCGATACGCATATTTTCTCGCATGCTGAATTGGAACACGTCAACCTGGTGGTTTTAAATGACACCACGGCATTGCTCAGTGGTAATCCATTGAAAGGCATGGTGGACGGCGGAGCTGTCTTCATGCAAAGCCCATTCGCGGAGGCCGCGGATGTCTGGGAACGTATTCCGGCAGAACACCAGACCTTAATCCAGCAAAAGAAATTGCGCGTTTATTTTATCGACATGGTTCAAATCGCACGCGAGGTAGCCTCCGTGGCGGACCTGGAGATGCGGATGCAGGGCATCGTGCTGCTGGGCGGATTCCTGAAATTGACGCCGTACGCAACGGAAAGCCAGATGTCCGATGAGCAGGTCTACGAGGGTGTTGAAAAAGCGTTGCGTAAGTATTTTGGGAAGCGTGGTGAACAGGTCGTGCAGGACAACCTGACCTGCGTGAAGCGTGGTTACAGTGAAATGCAGGAGATTTCCCGGGATGTGATGGGCAGTTGAAATGCCTCTGGGGAATGGACAGAAATAAATAGCAGCCTCTAGTAATTCAGAAAGAAAAAAAATGTCAACGGCTGAAAAACCTTCGATGAACGAAGCCAGTGCGAAAGATCCACTGAATAATAATTCTTATGGCAGTCTTGTCGATACTGACTACAAGCAAGTCGATTTACCGATTCTTGACGTGAACGATTTTAATGAACGTATTGTTCGTGGATACGAAGAAGGCTATGGCGAAAAGGACTTGCCTGCTGACCTGGCAATAGCGAGATCCCTGATTCCTGCAGGTACCGCGACGCTAAGGGATTTTAGCTACGTGTCCCCGGAAATTCCGGAATTCATCTCGGATAACTGCACTGGTTGCATGGATTGCGTTACGCAATGTCCTGATACCGCGATCCTGGGCAAGGTTCTGGCTGAGCCGGATTTAAATGAGAGGTTGGCCGGTATCGAAAATGAATCCGATCGAGACATGTTCGATAGCCAATGGGCCAAGCCCCGCAAGTATTACGATGGACCGATTAAGAAAGGGAAAGACGGAGGCAGGTTTGCCATCCTGATCGATCCCAGTAAGTGCAAGGGATGTGCGGAATGCGTCACGGTCTGTGATGACCTGGCCTTGAAGATGATCCCGAAAACCGAACCGGTTATGGATGAAATTCGCAAGAGCCACCGTTGGTTCAAGGAATTTGGTCCTACGGACGAGTCGTATGTCAATGATAACCTGTTGATCGACATGATGCTCAAGGAAGAAACGCTGCTTTACGTTGGCGGTGCAGGCTCCTGTGCCGGTTGTGGCGAAGGAACGGCCCTGCGCATGATGTGTGCAGCGACCGGATTGAAGTACGGTGACCAGTGGGGCATTGTGGCTGCTACTGGTTGCAATACGGTTTATACCTCAACCTATCCTTACAATCCGTACCTGGTGCCCTGGACGAATTCCCTCTTTGAAAATGCTCCTGCCGATGCAATGGGAGTTCGCTCACGCTGGAATCAGCAGGGATGGCATGATAAGCCTCTCTGGTGCATTGGTGGTGACGGTGCCATGTTTGATATTGGATTTCAGTCGTTGTCACGATTGTTGGCCTCGGGAATGAATGTCAAGGTTCTGGTACTGGACACACAGGTTTATTCCAACACGGGTGGCCAGGCCTCCACCAGTACTTTCACCGGGCAAAACACCAAGATGAGTATCCATGGGAAAGTACTTGGTGGCAAGCAGGAACGGCGCAAGGAAATTGCACAAATCGCCATGATGCATCCGCGAACTTATGTCGCGCAAACCACCTGTGCCCATACGAACCACTTCTATAAGGCAATCCTCGGTGCTCTCGAATTCGATGGCCCCGCCGTGATTAACTGTTACACGACTTGCCAGCCGGAACATGGTGTGGCCGATAACATGGCGTTTGACCAGGCCCGACGCGCAGTGGATACGCGAGCGTTTCCCCTGCTGATCCATGATCCACGCGAAGGGAACTCGCTTCGTGAACGCTTGTCGTTGCAGGGTAATCCTGCTGTCAAGAGCGACTGGTATACCAATCCCAAGACCGGGGAAGTCGAAGATTTTATCGATTTCTGTCGGAGCGAAGGTCGCTTTGGCAAGCACTTTGATAAAGACGGGAATCCTTCCTATACCTTGCTGGCGGGACAGCAGGATCGACTGGAAAACTGGAACCAACTCCAGGAATTGGCCGGTCTGCGATAAGCCATTCGACGGCTGGTTGCCTCGCTTTTAGTCTCTACCAGCGTATCACCAATTTGCTTTGTTGGCCGGGAACCGCTAGGCTGGCGTTGGTTCTAAACAGGAATTGTTTAGCTGGCAACGAACTGTTCTTGCCGGTTGCGACACGTACTGCTTCTCGGGGAGATTGCTGATGACACGTTTGATTCAAGCTCTTACCGCGGTTCTGCTGCTGATGCTGACAGCCCAACCAGGATTTGCAGCCGATGATGGGAAATCAGATATTCCTCGTCCGGATGCCAAAAAGCCCGCGCCAGCAAAGCCAGCAGGCCGTATCCTCGTCCGGCCCCAGGCCCTGGTGGCAATACCCAATGTGCGTATTACTCGTGAGCCGACGACGTTGCTGAGAAATTCCCAGGTGCAACAGGAATTAAAGCTGGCTGTAGCTCAGCAAGATAAAATCAGGGATATCTACAAGCAGCAGAATGCGAAACGAGCGGAGCAGTTTCAGGTTATTCGCGGTTTAAAGGGAGAGGAGCGGACCAAGAAACTTGCCGAGTGGAAAAAGCAAATGGAGACGGCTGTCAAGGAAACCCGCAAGCAGCTTCGCCAGTTGCTGAAACCGGAGCAGCAAACGCGACTGGACCAGATTGCCCTGCAAATGCAAGGTCAACGGGTCTGGCAAGATCCAGCCATTATTAAGAAGTTGAAGCTCAGTGCCCAGCAGCAACAACAGTTTAAGGAAATAGCACAAGCTGTCGTCGATAAGAGAAAGCTGCTTTTCCAGGATCGACGTGCAGGAGCCGTGGATCGCACGAAGTATTCTGAAAAGCTCAAGGAAATTAGCAAAGACCAGGAAGCGAAATCCGAGAACGTGCTAAACAAGGAACAACAGGACCAGCTCCGGAAGCTCACGGGTGAGAAATTCGAGATGCGGGCTCAGGTAATTCGCCGTGGACCGGTGGCATTGCCGGCCGCTAACGGTCAGCCTCGCAAGATACAACTTCAGCCTCGCCCCCAGGGTAAACTGCAGAAGGTGCCGGTGCAGCCGCAAAAGATCGAGGCCAGGTGAAGTCGGCGAGAGTTTCCTGGGCCAGCCACGTTGGCCCACGGTGCCACCGAGCCACACGTGACTATCATCAGTGACATTGCGACAGTGCGTATTAGCATTCGTGGCAAGTGGTTGCGGAATCGTGTGGTGTGACTTCTTGTTGGGAGGGATTTCCAATGTCTACAGTAACTAACGTCTGCTCGTATCTCATCCTTGGTATCATCTCGCTGGATTTGTTCGCGACAGGTAACTTGCTGGCTGACGAGAAACAGCCTAATCAGCAGCAACCGGCCAGGACTGCGCCCCAGAAACCACTTTTTACCCTCTCCAAAAAGACCACTTATGTCACTGGACCGCTGCGAAAGGATGGCACTGTCGATTACGTGGCCGCCTTGGATGCCATTGCAAGTCGTGGTGTCACGGTTGAGAACAACGCGGCAGTCTTGCTCTACCAGATTGTTGGTCCCGGCGAGATCCTGCCTGAGATTCGGGCCGCGTATTTTAAACGGTTGGGGATCGCTCCCTTACCGATTCAAGGAAACTATTTTGTCACG